>JAAYGX010000010.1 GCA_012735585.1 Tissierella sp. | reverse complement strand
CCTTAAATTAGGCCAAAATCTAGGGTATAAATCATAGAAATCCCACGCGCCTGTCATCTCCCTCTAGGCACACTATTTTTAAAAGGTTATATATTACCCCAAAAATGCAACACAAATAAAGACATCAAGATAAAATCTTGATGACAAATAATGAGATTTATCTTTAATATACATTATATTCTTTAATTTGCTAATACTACTAATAGTACTGATTGGAGGTATTTATATGATAATTTTAAAACCAACTTTTGCTTTTATTTTACTATTAATATGTGCCCGCGTATTAGGTAAAAAACAGATGAGTCAAATGACTTTCTTTAATTATGTAACAGGTATAACCATAGGTTCCCTTGCTGCAGAAATAATTACATTTGATGATCAAACAATTTGGCATGAAGTAGTAGGACTTTTATGGTGGTGTTTGTTGACTGCTTTATTAGCATATATTACATTAAAGTCATCAAAATTAAGGCAAATTATTGACGGTCAGCCTTCTATATTGATTAAAAATGGTGTAATACAGAAAAAAGAACTAAAATCCACAAGAATTAATATAGAAGAATTATCTATGATGTTTAGGGAACAAGGAATATTCTCAATAAAAGATGTGGATTATGCCATATTGGAGCAAAATGGACAACTGAGTATATTAAAGATGCAAGAACAAATTACTGTATCTAGAAAGGATATGAGTGTCCCTACTTCCCAACCAAAGTACCTTCCTGCTGAAGTAATTATAGATGGTAGAATAATTCATAAGAATTTAACATCCTATGGATTAAATTTACAATGGCTTGAAAATGAATTAAATGCTCAAAGTGTAAAAAATATTGATGATGTGTTTTACGCTGAAATTCAAGATGATGGGTCCCTGTATATAGCACCTAAGAAGGAATAAGGTAACATTGAATAATAATTACTTGATTAGATAAAATATTAGTAAATCTGAAATTCAGGAGGTTTATATCCTAAATGAGCTAATTTTGTCTATATTGTATCATATTAAGGGTATAGATATGGTATATTCTTTAATGAATGGAGGTTTTATAATGGCTGATTTATTGAATAAGAAATGTATTCCTTGCAGTATAGGTACTGATCCTTTAACCGAGGATGAAATTATTGTATTTTTTAAAGAATTACAAGATGGATGGAAAGTAATTGATCATCATCATATAAAGAAGACATATAAATTTAAGGATTTTAATGAAGCCTTAAACTTTACTAATAAAGTGGGTGAATTAGCAGAATCTGAAGGCCATCATCCCGATATCCATCTTTCTTGGGGAAAAGTAGTCATAGAAATATGGACTCATAAGATTAATGGGTTGCATGAAAATGACTTTATTTTAGCAGCTAAAATTGATGAACTTTAAAAAAAGATAAAGAAGGGATATACTGATTTTAACTTTACAGTATATCCCTTCTTATTTCTTAATCAACACATTTCACGAATAAAATTTGGCTTCCCTCTTGCTCACCATCTTCCGCCAGCACCTCCGCCACCAGAACGGCCTCCGCCACCTCTTGAGCCGTCACTGCCGCCTCTTCCGCTTCCACCACGGCCTCCTCTTCCTGCACTTCTCAAAAGACTAAAGGTAAGCCATCCACCAAAAAATTTAAAATCTATAATCAGAAATACCACAATCCCTATAATAAGGAATATATTTGGTCCTCTGCTTATGATTGTACTTTCACTACCTCTACTTGGATAGTATTCAGCATCTCTACTTGATAATTTAATATTATATTCAGATTCAACATAATCTAATATCTCTTCATAGCCTGATAAAACACCACTATTATAGTCACCTTGGGAAAAATGGGGTATTATATTATTTTCAATGAGCCTCTTCACCCTACCGGCTGTCAATATTCCTTCTAATCCATAGCCTACTTCTATCCAGATCTCTCCATCCTCTGGAACTATAAGCACAAGCAGGCCATTGTCCAGTTCTCTTCCGCCAATATCCCATTCATCAAATAGTGCTGTAGCATAGGTGTTAATATCCATTCCTTCTAGATCATTTATGGTAGCCCATACTATCTGTGCACCTGTTTTATCGTATAGTTCTCTATTGGTTTCTATAATATAGTTCTCCGTACTATTATCTAATATATCTTCTCTATCATATACATAAAAATCACTGTTTGGACTGGGTATAGCATAAGCAGCAGAAGATAGAAGTAATAGAAAAATTACAATATAACAAATACTATTTTTTATGAGATTTCTCATTATAAGCACCCTCTAAAAGTTTACTTCTGGAACTTCAGCATCCTGTGCATTTATTTCAAAGTATTCTCTTGCATCATAATTAAATACACCTGCTATTATATTCGTCGGAAATCTTCTAATAGCTGTATTAAATCCTTGTACGGACTCATTATATCTCATACGTTCAGTACTAATTTTATTTTCTGTACTTGCCAATTCAGCTTGTAACTCTAAAAAATTCTGATTTGCCTTAAGATCTGGATAGTTTTCTACTACAATATTTAATGAGTTCATTGCTGTTTCAAACTCAGCATTAGCTTCAGCAAATTCTCCAGGTGTGCTTGCACTTGTAAGACCAGCCCTAGCGTTTGTAATATTAGTTAAGACTTCTTCCTCATGACTAGCATACCCTTGAACTGTATTCACTAGATTTGGAATCAAGTCTGCTCTTCTTTTTAATTGATTTTCCACTTGTGCCCATGCACTAGTAACACCTTCATCCATACTGGCAAGCTTATTATATGAACCAGCTAACATAAAACCAAGCACCACTACAATACCTATAATAATAATTAATGATTTACCCTTCACTTTATTACCTCCCAAATTTTAACTCTTCTACTATTCCATTATATAAAATATGCTTTCAAAATGAAAGAATTTCCTTATTCCACCTCAAATAATGAGAGTATTTCCTCTTCACTTAATTTTGAAATAAGTGTTTCACCTTCTTGTATAACCATATCAATCATTTCTCTTTTCTTTTCTTGCATTTTATATATTTTTTCTTCAATTGTGCCTTTGGTTATAAGTTTTAGAACCTGAACAGTATTCTCCTGTCCAATTCTATATGCTCTATCAGTGGCTTGTTCTTCCACGGCTGGATTCCACCATGGATCATAATGGATAACCATATCTGCTCCAGTTAAATTCAGCCCTGTACCTCCAGCTTTTAATGATATAAGGAATATATCCCCCTTACCATTATTGAAGTCATTTACCATTTCTCCACGAAGCGCCATTTCTGTTGAGCCATTTAAATACATATGTGATATCCCTTTGCTCTTTAGTCTCTCCTCTATTATATCTAACATACTTTTGAATTGTGAGAATACTAAAATTCTATGCCCGCTTTCTATGGCATCCTGAATTATTTCTTCAAAGCTATCCAATTTACCACTTCCACCCTCATAGTCATGTATAAACAAGCCTGGATGACAGCATAATTGTCTCAACCTAGTTAAGGCAGCTAATATTTTTATATGAGATCTATTGAAACCTTTGGTCTCAAACTCCATACTTAAATCATCACTTAGGTTTTTAAGATAAGCTAGATATATTTTCTTCTGTTCTAAATTCATCTCTACAACTATTTTTTGCTCGATTTTTTCTGGAAGCTCTTTTAATACTTCCTTCTTTACCCTTCTTAGTATAAAGGGTTTTATATGTTTATTTAAGTCCTTCAACTTATCTAAGTCTTGATCTTTAAATATAGGTTTCTCAAATCTTTCTATAAATACCCTATTTGAGTGTAAATATCCAGGCATTAAAAAATCAAATATAGACCATAGCTCCATTATGGAATTCTCCATAGGTGTGCCTGTCAATGCAAATCGATTTTTTGCTTGAATAGACTTAACAGATTTAGCATTTAATGAATTTGAGTTCTTTATATGCTGAGCTTCATCTAATATACAATATCTAAAGTTTAAATCCTTGTATAAATCTACATCCCTTCTCATCAAAGGATATGAAGTTATGATTAAATCATAATTATCCATATCTTTAAGAAGTTCTATCCTTTCATCTTTACTTCCATGAACTTGAAGCAGCTTAAGATCAGGTGCAAATTTATTTACTTCTTCTTCCCAATTAAATACTAAGGAAGTAGGTGCAACTATTAAACTAGGCATACTACCTTTTTCTTCTTTGTCAGATAATAATAAAGTAATCATTTGCAATGTCTTACCTAACCCCATATCATCTGCTAAAATCCCACCAAATCCATAACTAGACAGTGTTTTTAACCATTTGAATCCAAACTTTTGATAATCTCTTAGATTCCCTTGAATACCCTTTGGCAATTCATACTCTTTGCTTTCAGGATGATTAACATCCTGAACCAACTTTTTAAAGTCAATATTTTTCTCAATAAAATCAAGATTTCTATCCTTTAAATAACTATCTAAATACATAGATAAATACTTAGGACCATATATAATTCCATTATCAAGGCTGTCTTTTATTCCAAACCTTTCAATTAAATTAACTATATCTATTAAATCATCATTTTCAAGAGGCAAAAATGATCCATCTCTTAATCTATGAAATTTCTTCTTTTCACTAATTGAATCAAATAATAAGTCAAGCTCCGAAGTGTCAACGCCATCTATATCAAAATCAAATGTTAACAAGTCTAATTTATCATCTACTTTAATGCCTCCAGAAAAATGAAATGTGTCTCTAATCCTTATACTCTTAAAAAGGTCTGAGTAATATATCTCACTATGCTCTTGTAATCTGGGTATAATATTTATTACTAATTCAAGTATACTTTCATCATCATCTAAATATATTCCACCATCTATAACTTTGAAATTACCATCTTCAAGAATACCTAAAATTTGATTTTCTTTTTGTCGATTACGTAGTAAAATTCTATTATCATCAGTTTTACTTGTATTATCCCTAGAAGAAAATGGATTTATTTTAATATCTCCATATAAAAAATGGATTTTACCTTGTATTGAATAATCAACTTTGTCAAAATAGACTTCAGCCTTTAACTCTGGACTATAGATGGAATCTTCTAAAACTTTATCGACTTCTAAATTAACTTCATCCCTTATAGCTGTTAGAACATTTGATATAAACAACTCTTTATATTCCTCATCAATTTTGATTAATTCCTCTCCACTTTTAAAGGCCTGATTATATAAAGGCATAATTTTAGCCCTTTGCTCACTTGATACCTTTACAATATTTCCATTTGTAAATATATATTTAGCATCATCAGTAAGTGGTGTAATTTTATTAGCTGATTTAAGTTTGACTATTAAATCTTTATTATCTCCTAAGACGTCCATATCCAAAGACAATCTATCATTGACGATATGGATTTCTGGATAATCATCACCTGAAATATTTGCATTAAATCTTCTATTTTTCATCATTGAAAAAAATCTTTTAAGGGTAGCATCTGTTAGATATATCCGTGTTCCCGAAAACATCCCTTTACTATTTCGGCCGGTGATTCCAATACTATTCTCTACAAAATTTTCATGTAATATTTTGAAAAAATCCATGATCTCTTTATCTTCTTCCTTAAAAGTGTGGACATTTGGATTAAATGTAAAGTTCTTTCCAAAATCTAGTACTTCTCCATTGGTCAATGCCTTAAAGAATAGATTTGTTGATCTAACGGAATACAATCTATCTTCACCGATACGGAGTTTTAGATAGGAGCCCTTTTCTGTTCCTTTGGGGTTAAATTCATAAGTATATTCTACATCTAATTGGATTTTATCTGATATAGTATTGTCCCCATAGCTATATATGATATTTTTTATCTCTTCATTCCTAATCAATGATTTACGTAGATTCTCTTGATAGGCTTTCAAAAATGATAGTAATGCTACGACATGTTTACAGTCCCCTGGATATTTTGTATATGCAGTACAATCACATTTTGTTTGTTCTATATCTCCATATCTATCGAAGGATGCTGATACAGTATATAATTTACTACCTTCTACAGTTGATTTAAAATAATCCTTATTCGAGTTGGTTTTTACATCTTTTACCTTTCCTAGCAGATAATATTGCTGACCTCTATAGAAAGTCTCATATCTATCAACTCTATCAACCAGTGTTTTTTCCCCTAAATTAAACATATAAACTCTTCCTTCCTAATGGACAAAAATGAAAAAACTTACTTCGTTTATATTATATCATATATCCCTTGTTTTCTTAAATAATTCAGTGATTTGATTATGGCATAAAGTAAAAATTCCCCAAAATTGGGGAACCTTTATATCGTCCATTGATCGTGTACTATTCCTACTAAATACCAGTCTCCATCTACTGTCTCAAAGACTAATTTTAAACTGGCCCAATCCATTCCTTCGTATTGGGGATCGAAACCTTTGAAATGTAATTCTATAAAATGGCCATTTTCATATACTTCTGATATATTATCTAAACTATTTCCTTGACTTATAGTTACATTGTTTCCAATGATTTGAGGATTTGAAAAGTCTTTATCAAAGATAAATTCATTATAATAATCATTGAAATTTAATTCAATAGATTCTCCCGATCCATCATAGCTACCCCAAATATAGAATTCAGTACCATCTTTTAAATTAGCTACTTCTTCAGCTGAAAACACTTGATGATTATCAACATCTACATACCCATAAGGGCTAAATCTTACACCTTTAGTTGGGTGAATAAAATCTGATAAATCATCCATATCCTTATCCTTTAATAGCTCCAATACATTTACTGTAGTAACTAATAGATTGTCTGAAAGATCTTCTCCTTCATCAACTCTTCTTAAGTTCTCTAATTCTTCCTCTAATTCCGCTATTCTTTCATCTTTTTCTTCTAGTTGTGCATTCAAATCAGTATCGTCCTTATTATCATCAACAGTGCATCCAACTAGTGTCAATGATAAAACAGTAATTATCAATATTAATTTCATATAAATTTTCATCAAACCAAACTCCTTTGCATTTACATTATAATATTCCGTATATTAATTATAACCTTAAGGGCTACTTATTAGTCGTCAAAGTATTTACATTATGATTACAGAAAAGTTACAGTATTATGGTATAGATAATTTAATATGCAGTTGACCATGATACACAAAAAACCACGGAAATTTCCGTGGTTTTTGTATTTTTTAGTCTAAAGTATCTACTATAAAAGATTATCAATAGTAAATTTAACAGCTCCAATCACTCCAACTTGCAATGCATCTTCATCAATGTCAAATTTCCCATTATGATGTCTGAAATTAATATACAAATTGGCAAGCAGATTCGTGCACATAGGAAAAAACGTAATTTAACTCTAGACGGGATGTCAGATTTAATTCATAAAAGTAGATCTACAATTTCAAAGTATGAAAACGGAGAAATATCTATTGATATTGAGACTTTATATGAGATTGCTGATGCTCTACATATTCATGTGGAGGAATTACTATATCGTCGTCCTAGAAATATCATCAGTTCACCTTTAAATAGCAGTCCTAACTTCTTTTCAGGTGTATCTCAATTCTATTCATATCTATATGATGGAAGAGGTAATTCTTTGATACGCTGTGTATTTGATGTTCTAGCTGAAGCAGATAACAATCAATATAAGATCATGATGTACATGAATTATAAAAACTTTGAATACTATCAAGATTGTGAGAACGCTTATTGGGGATATATTGAGCATTATGATGCCCTTACCCGTATTTCTCTAATTAATAAGGATAGTCCTATAGAAAAGGCAAACGCTCAAATATTAGCTTCATATTTGGATTCTAATACAAAATGGGGATTATTTAATGGATTTTCGTCTAGGCCAATGATGCCTATCGCTGTTAAAATGTTATTTTCAAAAACTCGGTTGAAAGAAGATATGGATTTGATTAACCAGCTTAAGGTTTCCAAAGATGACATACGCTTTTTAAGATTGTATAATATGTTATCAGTTACTTAGGGAAGTCTTCTAACTTATACACTTTAGGGTTCTAAATATACAATAAAACAGCCGATGCTTGAAAGCATCGGCTTACTATTATACATAATAAAAATTATGCTACAGTATAAATTCTAACATCTGGATCAGCACTCCATAAAGGTTGTAAACCTACAAATACATCATTTTTAAACATATCAGTGCTAAGATAAGCTTGGGCTTTTTCTACACTATCAAATCCATGAAGCACTTGTACATCTTCATCGCGAATTAAAAGTTCCTTAGTCAATGCACCATCTATCTCATCCAAAAATGGCTGACGATATTTTGTATAGACATTAGCAGCGTCAGGACGGTTTGCATTGTCAATCTTCATTGTAATTTCAAGATAAGCTTTTACTTTCATGGTAAATACCTCCGAATATTTTATTCGCTTAATTATTTAGCGTAGCTTTATTATATATTGATTACTTAAATTTTTGAATATATTAACTAATTCATTAGTCACTATTAAATTTGGTAGTGACTTGAAATTAAATAGTTAAGTCTATACAATAATTAGTAGAAGGAGTTGAGTATAATGTATCAGCATAAATTAGAAAAGGATATTCGTTGCCCTTTAGAATATGGATTAGATATCTTTGGTGGCAAATGGAAATCCCGTGTTATTTGCGTTTTGGCTGAAAAGGAGATTCTGCGTTATAGTGCTATTCGCAAGGAAATGACCAATATTACAGACTCCATTTTAGCGTCTACATTAAAAGAGTTAATACATGATGATATTATAGAAAGAAAACAATATAATGAAATACCTCCACGTGTTGAATATCGTTTAACTGATAAAGGAAGATCCGTTGTTCCAATTCTACAAAATATATGCCAATGGTCAGGTGCTTATCATAAAGAGGATAATGAAAATACACTTTTGCAATGTCAAAAATGTGATTTTAACAATTAGATAAATGAACACTTTTGAATTTATTATGCTTTTACAATCTAGTGAAGTCTTATGGTATAATATTATCTAAAGATTAAGAAAAGGAGTTGATAGAGCATGTCAACTATAAGAATTGATGAATCAGCAAGGCTAATTGGTCAAATACGATTAGGTGATGGGGCTTATATTGCCCAAGGTAGTATACTTAGGTCCATTGAGGATTCAATAACCATTGATAATACTAGTTGGGTCCTTGAAAACTCAGTACTTATCGGTACGCCATCCCATCCTTTAAAGGTTGGTCAAAAGACTGTCTTTGGTCATAAATGTATCGCCATAGGAGCAGAAATTGGGAATCTTTGTGAGATTGGTAATGGAGTGATTATGTTACCAGGATCCAAAATCGGAGATATGTGTATATTCGGTGAAGGGACTATTATACCTGAAGGTGCTGTTATTCCCGATGGATCTGTAGTAGTGGGCAGACCAGGCAGAATCATTAGGCGTGTAACTGAAGATGATAAGGCCATGATTAAAAGAATGAGGAGTAATGATATCAGCCTATCAGACTATAGAGAGAATATATTTGAAGAAGAAGGGGATGGTGAAAACATGGGTAAATTATATACATACAACAGCAAGTTACCAGAAGTTGCTGCATCAGCATATTTATATAGTTCTGCTGAAATTACAGGAGATGTTATCATTGGTGAAAACACAGTAATAGGATCAGGGGTTAGGATCATAGGAAACTCCCATGGTCCAGTTAGAATAGGGAACAATGTACAAATTCTTGAAAACACAGTACTTCATCTGTTACCTGATAATGAATTGATCATCAATGATAATGTAACCATAGGCCCTGGATGTATTGTCCATGGGACAACGATCGGAGCAGGTTCTGTTATCGAATCTGGGGCTATTATTTGTGATTATAGTTCTTTAGGGAAAAATACACTGGTGAAATCTGGCTCTTTGGTTAAACAAAGAAGTGAATTTGGTGATAACGTGATACTTGAAGGTTTCCCCGCTAAGGAGATAGGGGAAGTTGAAGGGATATTGGATAGGCCGGAGTGGGTGGTTAGGGCAAAGTAGGCACAACTCATGATAGGAGTTGTACCTTTCATTAAGTGTATAAATAATAAGGATTTTAGATCTGAACCTTTTAAACATTGAAAAAGACCTAATGGTCTTTTTTGATGTTTAATCAATATATTTAGCTTCACATAAAATCACATGTAATATGTAACTAAAAATTATTAAATTGTGTATTCGATTATTTTTCTCTCTCAAATACTTTTAGATGAAATCCATTGATTTTTAAAAAACTAACAGTGTATAATATACCAATAATAATAATTACAATTAGCCTATAAGTTGAATTCCGAATTAAAATGTTTAAGATTGTCATGGTAATTATTATTAAAGGTGTGCTCATTCGATACAATTTTGTTGATGTTATTTCTACTATATCCCCGTCTTTAACCTCTATTTCGTTGCTCTTAACTCCAGATTGTGTTACTTGTAAATATGCTCTATCTTTAGGAAGTTTGACTTCTGCCTGTCCTTTCTCCTCGACCCTAGCAACCTTTTCTCCATTTACTTTTATTTGCATTTTTGAAGCCATACCTTGCCATCCAGTATTTCGCCTAATTATAATTGACATGTTATCAACTCCTTTGCTTTTGTTGCATTTAAATCTAAAATCACTCAAACTTATCCCCCTTATAATTATAGAACGAAACACGCCTACTATAACTTTGATATTCGGGAGCATCAATAATAGCAACATGATAATTATTCATTTCCACTATAATAGGTTTATCCCTCATATCGATATTGTCATTATTATAAATAACCTCAGCATAGTCCAATCCTAATCTATAACACATAAGAATTTCATATGATTTATCCTCTATTTCAATTATATCTGTAATAATAGGGTCGTATTGTCCAGATCTAATCATTTTGGTCTTAAAAAGATAGTTACCCTTTTCATCCAACTCAAATTGAGCATATCCATAACCTGACTTTTGGTCAAGAACTTCACTGATTATATTATCTCATCCTCTCCAATTATTTTGACATACGTAACACTAACCTATCAATATAAACAAAATTTACTCCTCTCCTGTTCGCTTCTGAAAACTTGTAATAAAGAAATAACCAAGCAATATTGGGAATATAGATGTAATTTTAAATTGACCTTGAAAAAGAATAAAAGCTGGTTTCATTAATACATTCATTAGGAATTCGTTTGGAATAAGGTAAAGATATAAAACAAAGGAAAAATATAAAGAAGCTAGAACCATTAGTGTCATTTTGGGCACATTTATTTTCCATTTTCCTTCTTTTGTCATCTCATTAGTGATATAATCTAAACCCAGTAGCAAACCTATAGCTATCCTAATAAACATAAATATTAGATGGTAACCTAAGCCCATATTAAATGTATGGTGTTGATAAAGGGCTTGTTGTCTACCTACATATGCATCCAAGTATATAAGGACTAAAAGTAATATAAGGTATAATAGATACTTAATCCAGGGTCGATTCTTCATAAATATACACTCTCCTAATTATTTATTAGGGTCCTATTATGAATATAATAGACGTTACCCTCAACATCACATATAAAATCCCCTTCAAGGCTAGTACTTACCAAAATATTTATTAGCCCAGGAATACGATAATAGTCTTTGTCTAGATTTATACTCTCAATAATACCTTGTGAATCATAAATCTGTCTTGATATCAATTTTGTCTCTAGCTCTATCTCTGTTTGTAAGCCTTCAGAGATTTTACGATCATTTTTAAGATAAGATCTAAGTAAACTTTCTACCTCTATAATATCATACCTTATTGTTCTTTCTATTTTTATATCTAAAAAACTAGGTAGAACTATAAGAGTAAAAATAAGTATTCCAACCATTAAAATCCATACCTTTAGATTTCTTTTATTTTTAATACTATAAATTTTCTTGTTCTCCAAATATAAAACCTCCTAGATGTTATATATTTTCTTCCTTATTATATATAACGAAATCTAAGAGACTTTTGGGACACTTATTATGAAAATATTTTAATTATTTATAATACCTTCAATAATTTTTATAAATTCTTCGAAGGATACTTCAGCATTAATAGAATATTCATATCCCCTCATTCAATATTATAGCGTGAAATTTTATTTAAAAGATAAGTCATATATTGATTATGATACATCTACATTCACCTCCACTTAATAAAATAGTAATCTTTAAATATCAATACCTCTGCGAACTACTTGTAACAGTAGTGCTCTAATAATCAAGACGTTAGGCCTTGTATTCATACATGCCTAACGTCTATTTACTAAATCATGATTTTGAAAAAAGTAATATATGTCAATCTTCCATTTTTTCCAACAGTCAATCATGTCAATAATCGATATTCAAAAATAGCATATGCAGTTGGAAATATAGCAACTAGAAAATAAAAGAAAATATTAATCAGGAGGTATGGTTCTATAATACCAACAGACTCCCCCCAAATTATAAAGTTTACAATTGAACTAGGCATTACGCCTCTTACTCCCATAATTACTCCTATCAAAATAAAAACAAACACAGACAAGAGTCGAATCCTTAGCCTATAAACAGTAACTTTAGAAATTCTGTTTTGTTCATCTGATTGAGAATTTCCTCGTCTTACTAAAATATAACAGCCATAGGCACTAAATACGCTGAATATGGGAAGTATAAGATATATCATAATTACACCCCACAATGCATTGATTCTCCGTGATAATAAAACCATATATATTGATACTATTGGAGCACATATGATACACTGGACACTTGATGAAAGGAAAGATCTGGCTATTAACTTATTTATATTATCCATATCACTGTTTTTCATAGTACCGCCTATCTAGTAAATATACTACTGCCAACATTACATGTGACAGTACCAACATTTTACTACATCAATCTTTGATTGACATCTGAATGTCAATCCAGTATAAGTTAAGTTCTCATATTTAACAGAGTTGCGTTGAATTAATATTGCCTCTTTTGTAGAACTAACATTGGCATATACTGGAAATACATTCAAAATCATCATTGAAAAAATTATTACTGCTGTGATTGCTTTTTTCATTTTTATCCTCCTATTACTTTCTCCCTTTTAAGTAACCTTCCTCCACCATGATACCTCATTCATTATATCACCAATGTAACCACCTCTTTTGCCAATCCCCCATATTGTATGATAAGTACTAATAGATCACATTTTAAGTACTTTTAAAATAGAGAGGTCTCTACATCAAAGGAATTAGAATTATTATACCTTAATACCCAGGTTCTAATAGTAGGGGCAGCTACACCATATTCATCCACTAGACTTCTGTAGCTATGATTGCCTTGGTTATAGATCTTTACTATCTGTTTTTTAAAATCCTCATCGTAACGCCTTCTGGTCATTAAAATCTCCTCCTGATTTTATTGTACCTTGTTAAGTAAAAATCAGTCCTATTAAGTGTAACCTATCCATATCACTGAATCTCAGTATCCTTGAATCACTACTTTCATTCCATGTTTTAATGGTTGTCCAACTATCATTTATATATCGCTGTAACCTAACTGTTGCTTTTGTAAACCCTAGATGTTATATATTTTACTTCTTACTATATATAACGAAAACCAAGATGCTTTTGTGGACACTTATTTTAAAAAATATTTTTTTATTATGCCTTTTAGGCAAAAATACATTGGTTAAATCAGGCTCTTTGTTTAAACAAAAAAGTGAATTTGGAGATAATATAATACTTGAAAGTTTTCTAGCTAAAGAAATAGGGGGAGTTGGACAGGCCTGATGGTTTATTAGGGTTGGATAGTATGTAAATTGGGACAGGTATATATTAATATACCTGTCCTTACTTAAAGTTTTCCTGATTTAACTATATCAGTTTATCTAGTAAACAACATAGACATAAAAGACAGTTTGAGACCAACTTTTAACTGGCCCCAACTGTCCTATCTCCTTTGCCAACTTCTACTTATACAATTTAGAATTTGCATTCATTATGAATCTGATCTCTGGAATTCTCATCTTCATTTGATTGTATTTCTCCTGACTTGATTTAGCAATTTCAGACACTTCTCCATTATCAACAAGATTTAATCCGCCATCTTTACTCTCATAGAAAACCTTGTTCCCCTGAACTTAATACTTTCATTACTTATAAAACTGTAGTAAATTTTTCTACATAAGTAAATATCTCCTAGAGGTTATATATTTTATTCCTTACTATATATAACGAAATCCAAGAGGCTTTTGGGACACTTTTTTTGCTAAGGAAATCGAGAAGTTGAAGGTGAGTTGGAGAGGTCTGAATGGCAGTTAGGATAAAGTAGAGAATATAGACTAATAGCACAACTCATGGTAGGAGTTGTGCTTTTTGGTTTAGAGCTAGCCGTTTTATATAGTTACACAAAATATTTTATATTACACGACATAAAATCAATATTAAAATACCACCTAGCTACTTTTTTGCTTAGTTAATTTGGAGACTATTAAACTAACTATGATATACGAAAGTGTCCATATCATAATATCCTTTATAAATAACATTAGGTCAAATTTATCAAAAAAGGGATTGAATAATACACCAGTAAATCCACGAATTAATGATGCGACAAGATAAGTAATTAATATTATAATAAATTGCTTTTTCAATTTAATTTCCTCCATTCTTAAATTCTTTCTGGTTATGTATAATATAAATAATGTTCAGCTATTAATTAATGTTATATCTAATCTTTTTCCTCAATTTCCTCAACTTTAATTATAAGCAAAAGCACTTTTTTATCTTCGTTTATCATTTTATTAATAGAATCTGGATCTTGATAATCATAAGTTCTTAATTGATTTTCTGCTTGTCTATATATTGCTAACAATTTTTCTTCTCCAGACTCTAATTCGACCATTTTATTATTAATAGCATATCCCCAACCGCTAATACCATCATCTATAAAAAAATCATTATTAATATAATTAAGTTCAGTCTTAGTATTAGCATCTGGAGAATAGAAAAGAAATTGCATTTCATCGATGTTTGGATTGATTATTCCAAACCCCATGCTCCCTTCTACTACCTGCTTTGGATTTAATCCATAAGAAAGTCCTGTTATAGGGAAAGGTTCAACCATTTCACCATCACTATAACCCTCTACCCATATCTCAACCCAACTTTTATCAGCATTAGGCAGTCTTAAATTAAAGTCAAATATTATACCCAGATTTAATTCTTCAAATGTTTTTTGATAAATCGATTCAGTATTTGAAAATATATAAGCTATTTTATTATTTTTATTGAAAACGTTACTACACCCAGCACTAATAACCATGATTAGAATTATCATTATAGATAATTTTAAAGAATGCCTTTTTAACATCAAAATCTCCTCCTTATTTATCTAGCATAGGCTGAAAACCTAACCATATCAAGGCCTTTCCTTAGTTCTTTAAGTTCGGCTTATTTACCTGAATTGGTCTTTTTTAAGACGGTTCATCTCCTCGTCTGTTTGCGAAATCTTTGCTTTCAGTACTATAATTCATCTAAATAGAACCTATCTTTTATTTCATCTAAAGGTAAACACATTTCATTGAACTCCTCAATAGTTTCTCTATCTAAAATTATATTATCTAGTGTAGCCCAGTGAAGGTATACTTGTTCATCCCTTTCAGCTAAAATATCTCCAGTAAAAGGATTACTTAATGTTTCCTCATAATCTTCCTTGGACATAACAGAAATAGTAAAAAATCCTTGTTGACATTCACTGCCATCACGGCTCAGTTCATCACACTCAAATAGATATGTAAAAGTTACTATTCTGCCTTTCTCTTCTTCTATAACTTTAAGTTTATCCTTTTTCTCTTTCCATATTTCTGGAATTTCAAAATTATATCCATATACTTCATTGATATAATTATCAATTGGCTCTTCTTTCTTACATCCTGACGCCATAATAAATAGTGGTATGAAAAACACTAATAACTTCATATTTTTTCTTATTCCCACGCTCATCATCTCCTTGATATAATTATATCATTTTGATAGAAATTATAGGTCATTCTATCCCTTCAATAATTTTTACAAATTCTTCAAAAGATACTTCAGCTAAAATAGAATATTCATATACTCCATCAAACCAATATGCGATATATATATCTTTATTAAATACATAGTTTATAATCTTATTGTTAACTTCCATCTCTTTTATGGAAGTACCTTCAGTATCAATCTTTGTTTCTGAATTTGTAATAATTCCATGTGTAAAGGCTATGAGTTTATCTTCATTCATATAATAAATTTTTCTTGTTATATCCGTTTGCATATCATCTATTAATTCAAATCCCTCTGGAATATATGATGGTTCAATAAAATTCAACTCCATATCTTCTCTATCTATAGGGTCTTCCACATCTATTACTATAGAAGTAAATTTTTCATAAATATTAGTTATTACTTTAAATACCATTTCTCTATATCCCTGTGCAGTGGCTATCAACACACCATTTGTTAAAGTAAAGATAATTAATATAACTGCTGCATATTTTCTTAGTTTAACTAATTTCTTTTGGAAAGGAGTTCTGCTATACTCTTTTATTATTCTCTTAATACTTCTTTTATATCGACTTGAAAAGACATGTGGTTCTAAGTCTTTATCCCTCTCTTCTTCCAATTGTTCTAAGAGCATATTAGCTTTTGGCATATATTCAAATAATAATTTATCTAAGGTCTCCTCTGTCAATGTATCATTTTTCATTAAATCTTAGCCTCCTGTCTCTCTAATATTTCTCTTAATTTATTTCTAGCACGCGAAAGTCTTTTCTTTACATTTTCTTCTGTGATATCCAATATACTAGCTATTTCCTTATATGTATATCCGTCATCATATTTTAGAGACAAAATTATATAATAGGATTTAGGTAATTGAAATAGTGATTTTTCAATCTCCATACCTTCCAATAGATTGTCTATCTCTTTAAAGTCGTCAGCTATTGTCCCTTCAAATTCGTCAAATGATAGGGTTTGTTGATTTTTTCTCTTCCGATATGTAGCGATAGAAATACTCCTTACTATAGTAACGAAATAGTTTTTAGTTTGTGGACACTTTTTCTTATTTATTTTATCAAAATTTTTTATAATCCTTATAAAGCTTTCTTGAACTACGTCTTCTGCTAAAGCGCTATCTCTAAGTACCCCATATGCTACTTTGTACATTGCTTGACTATAGGCATCATGAAGCTCTATAAATACATCCTTATCTTCTTCTGTATCTAGCATAGATAAATATATCATTATCATAAGTATGATCCCTCTTTCCCACTTGTTTTCTCTCTATGTCCATTATACCTGAATTATCTATCATAAACTTAAAAATTGTCACAAAAAAAGACAGGTTAAAAACCTGTCCTATTTTAATGGGTACCTTCAACAACTTCCATAT
>JAAYGX010000119.1 GCA_012735585.1 Tissierella sp. | reverse complement strand
ATTAATTGGGAAAGAGATATGAAATTTCCCAGTGTAAACAATATAATATCATTAGACAAAGCTAAAGAAGCTTATGAAGAGGAAATAGGATTAAAATTAGTTTATAAAAGTCGCGGTGGAAACATTATTAGGAGTAATAGTGAAGAGGCTAATAATTATTATTATCTTGCTTATACTACTATAGGAAATTCAAAAGGTATTGATGCAAAGACAGGAAAAAGTATCAATTTATTGAACTACTCAATATATTCAAGTGTTGAAAGGGCTACGGAAGATAGTTTATAATCTGGAGGAGAAATGCCGATTATAACACCTGAGGAACGGGAAGAAATAGATAAGCTAAAGGGTCTAAAATCAATAGAAGAAGTTGAAAAAGAAGCAAGAGACATATTAGATTTAGATAATAGCTATGAACTTAGAAGGAGAAATCTTTACTCTAGTTGGGAGAATCCCGATGAATTCTTTTATTCATTAAGTTTTATAAAAACAATAGATGAAAAAGAGTACAATACTGAAATATCTATAAATGCAAAGACATTAGAATTGATGAACTTCAATAAATATAGAAATTTTAATCCCGATGCAAAAGCCGCTATTGATAAAAGGGAAGCTTTGGAACTAGCTAAGGAATTTATAGAAAAAATCAATCCAGATAAAATTGATGAAATAGAATTATTGGAAGATCATCTTACAAATGATAACGAACAGTATTATGGATTTAATTTTATTAGAAAAGTGGATGATATCTATGTGGAATCAGACTATATTTCTGTCGGAGTAGATACTGTTAATAAGGATATAAGTTCTTATAGTATCAATTGGTATAAGGGAGACTTTCCATCAAGAGATCATATTATATCTATAGACAAAGCATATGATGTACTGTTTCAAAAGGTTGGCTTAGAATTAAATTATACAAATATATATAACTTTGAAAATATCAATAAAGAACAAGAACGAGAAATAAAACTGATATATAGTATTAGTCAGCATAAGCCAAGTATTATAGATGCATTCACAGGAGAACTATTAGATTATTCCGGAAATATATATAAAGATAATACAATACCAGTATATAATGATATTGAAAATTCATATGCTAGGGATAAGATTATCACACTTGCCGAATATGGAATAGGATTTAGTAGTGATAAATTCAATCCAAAGGATATAATAAATCAAGAAGATTTCCTGTATTTAATATGGAGATCCATGAATCCATATAGAGGATTATTAGAACAGGATATGGATGAAATATACAAGGATTTGATTAGTCAAAAAATAGTAAAATCAGGTGAAGAAAATAGAGAAAGAGATGTAACTAAGGAAGAGGCAGTCAAATTCATTATCAGAGCCATGAAGTATGAAAAATTAGCTGAAATTCCAAATATATATGCTAATATATTTAAAGATGGAGAAGATATAGATCCAAACTTAAAAGGTCATTTGACTTTAGCCTATGGACTTAAGATAATAAGCGGCGATGGAACTGAGAATATCCAACCAAAATACGAATTAAAAAGAGAAGATGCAGCAAGTATCATCTATAATTATATGTTTAATTAATTGAAATCAGGATAATTAAAGGGCTGTCCTACTGAATACTAGTAGGATAGCCCTATTTAAATGAAAAATTCTATCTTTAACTATACTATATATTTTTCCAAGTCTTCACTAAAATTAATACTAACTTTTTTAAACTCATGGATATTTGCAGTCATTTTTCTGATTTGTTCAGTATAGTTTTGAATATTTGCAGCACCTTCTTGCGAAGAAGCCGAGTTTTCAGCAGCAATAGCTGATAATGATTCAATATTTCTAGAAATAGAATTGATATTATTTGCTTCTTCTGTAAGCTCATTTGTCAATTCAATAATTAATTTGGAAACCTGTTCAATCGAGTTAATAGATGCTATATTATTTTCTGTTACATCATGTAGTTTAGTATTTTCAAGCTCTAAAACATTATGTTGATTAGAAATATCAGAAACAAAATCATCGATATTTTCTATAAAGGATTCTAGATTGCTATTTATGGTTTGAACGGCAGGCTTAGAGCCCTCAGCAAGTTTTCTAATTTCCACTGCAACTACTGTAAAACCTTTCCCGTATTCTCCAGCTCTAGCAGCTTCAATACTTGCATTTAGTGCCAATAGATTGGTTTGTTCTGCTATTTTTTCAACAGTCTCAACGATAGCACGGACTTCATTAGCTCTATTTTGTAAATCCTCTCCCTTGGACTGTACTTGTGAAAACTCAACTAGCACATTGTTCAAACTATTAGAAGTAGATTTTAAGTCCTCATGACTTTTATTGATTATTTCCACAGACTTTTCTAATTCAAGTTTGCCTTGACTTTCTTTATTGACTACCTCATTTAAAGAAATAATAGAGTCATTAAGCTGAGTTGCTACTTCATCAGTCTCATAGGCTTGACTGATAGCACCTTCTGCAACCTGATTTACTACATGACCGATTTCATCAGATGTAACACTCATACTAGTAGAAATATCTGCTAATCTATCAGCAAATACATTTAGCTCATCCGTAGTACTTTTATAACCAACAAAGTCAGTTTTTATAGATTCTTTTATTTCTCTTATTTTGTGATTTATTCCTTCAAAATAGTCATTAGTAGATATATTGTGAACCAAAGAAAAGTCTTTGTTCTTTATCTCATCTAAATGTTCATTGATATATTTTAATGGTCTAAACAATCCTTTACTAATGATAAACGGCATAATAGCTGATAAAATTAATATACCAGGCATGACCATATTCTTAGGTGCAAATTGAAGTAATAATATACTCGGTAATCCTACAAATAAAAGAGAAGCTAAAGCGATCTTTCCCTCCATGTTTTTAATAAAACCTAATGAAAGTAATTTATTAAGAGGGAATTTTTTTTGATAGTAAATTTCCTCTGTAAATGTAATAGATAATTTAAGAAAATCATTGGTTTTCTCTAAAGTCTCAACTTTGATTTCTTCACCAAAATATTTTGCCGCTCCCTCTAACATACCTATAAAATAGGAGAACATTCCCCTTGGAGAAGCATAAGTCATATGAGCTACATGCTTATCTTCAGGTTTTATCCCTAAAATTGGTGGTTTAGCACCATCGATTCTTTTAGTAACAACTACATGGATATCATACATAGCCTGAAGAAAAGAATAAAGATTCTTATATCTGAAAAAGGCAGGGTAAATTCTAGAGTAAGTAGCGATATTACTATTGCCCATATTTCTCCAAATCTCATCAGAGTTTTTATTAAGATTACTAGCTATATGCTCAAGAATTCCTAAAGCCACCCGATCTTCAATTTCTTCAGATGGTCTAAATATTTTATCTACATCAATATCAAAGTGTCTTAGTGAATCATTAGTTACTTCTTCCCCGTATAGTTCTCTACAGGTATCAACCCACGCAGAAACAATAGTTCCTTTCATAAAATTCCTCCTCAAGTAAAAATACACTATAGTATTTATTCGGATAATTTTCAGAAAGATTAAGTAGGCTAAATAAAACAATTCCTGCATCAAGGTTGTAAAAATGGGAAAGCAAAAGCCATAGGAT
>JAAYGX010000118.1 GCA_012735585.1 Tissierella sp. | reverse complement strand
CGTCGCTGCATCAGAGTTTCCTCCATTGTGCAATATTCCCCACTGCTGCCTCCCGTAGGAGTCTGGACCGTGTCTCAGTTCCAGTGTGGCCGTTCACCCTCTCAGGCCGGCTACCCATCGTCGCCTTGGTGAGCTTTTATCTCACCAACAAGCTAATGGGACGCGAGACCATCTTTCACCGCTTTGCGCTTTGGTTTCTTCTTAATGCTAAGATGAAACATTATAAGGTATTAATCCCAGTTTCCCGAGGCTATCCCTTTGTGAAAGGCAGGTTTCTCACGCGTTACTCACCCGTCCGCCGCTAAGATATTTAAAGTTTCACCCCGAAGGGATCTTCTTTAAATACTTCGCTCGACTTGCATGTGTTAGGCACGCCGCCAGCGTTCGTCCTGAGCCAGGATCAAACTCTCATTAGAAAATTTGATAAAGCTCATTATTCGTTTGCTGACTTATGACATATTGTCATTATCATGTGTGTTACTATATTTTAATTCAAAGTACTTCACACTGTTTAATTATCAAAGGTTCATGTCTGCTCTCTTGGACTCGCTCACTGCTTGTCTCTCTGAGGCGACTTACTTAGTATAACATACTTTCTTAAGTTATGTCAACTACTTTTTTAAAGTTTTTTTATTTCTTTTGTTGAGCTCTTGAAATCTCTTAGAGCCAACTTTTAATACTATACACTGTTTTTAAACTTAAGTCAACACTTTTTTAAAATCTTTTATTTTAAAGTTACTTTATCTATATAATCAATGTTTTCTCGGCTTCTATTCTAAGTTTTTCAAGTATTCTCTTTTCAATCCTGGATACTGTCATCTGTGAAATATCTAATGATTCCGCTATGGATACTTGAGTTTTCTTGTTGAAATACCTTTCAACTAGTATCTGTTTTTCTACCTTATTTAAAATGTTCATAGTTTTAACTAAGAAATCACTATTTTCTACTTTACTAAAATAATGATCTTCTTCACCTATCAATTCAGCTAAGTTTATATCTTTATCATCATTATTTGAATCAAAAGTAATATCTAGGGACTGTGGTGTATATACCTTACTTGCCTCCATTGCTTCCAGCACTTCTTCTTCACTACAATCTAAATATTGTGCTATATCTTCTACTGTTGGGGATCTTTGTAATGTTTGGCTTAAGTGTACCTTAGAATTATTTATCTTCTTTGATAACTCTTGTATTCTTCTAGGCACTCTAATTGTCCAGCCCTTATCTCTAAAGTATTTTTTAATTTCTCCTATAATGGTAGGTGTAGCAAAACTAGAAAATTCATAACCCTTATCAATATCAAATCTATCTATTGCATAAATAAGACCGATACATGCTACTTGGAAAATATCATCATAATCTATACCCCTATTGGAATATTTTTTTGATAATATCTCTGCTATATATATATGTTTCTCAATCAATATATCACGAGTCTCTTTATCATTGTCTTCTTTATACTTTCTAAAAAGGGCTCTAATCTCTTCTTTTTCCATATTCTTTTTATCTTCTGCATCATAGTAGTTACCCTTTGCCATGACTACCATCCTTTATTCAATATATTTAACCATATCTATACCTTGATCAGTAAATCCAACTTCATCCATTAAGGATTTAATTATTAATAGCCCTAATTCGGATTCTTTGAAACTATCTGAGTCATTTGTTATAGCTTCTAAAACATCTTTTACTTTTATTCTTAACTTATCTTCGTCTACCTCAAATTCAATTGAAATTTCATCTTTGTTTTTTTGGTTGATAACATTAATACATGCTTCACCTATACAAACCTTAATATCTTCAATTTCATCAATGCTTAAATTCAGATTATGGGCAATTGATGAGGTAGTAAGCCTTACCAAACTTATATAATCAGGCTTGCAAGGTATACTCAAATAAATATTGTCTTTATTCATCACCTTCACCCCTAATAGTGAATAGTTTATCTAATTCAGTAATATCAAAAAGTTTCCTGATATTTGGTTTAAGATCTGAAATGAATATTTCATTTTTTGTTTCTTTAACCTTTTTTAGAATACTTATTAAAGCACCCAGTCCCGTACTATCTATATATTGTAGTTTAGAACCCTTAATAAATATATCTCCTTGATTTCTATCAAAATTATTCATAACTTTTTCTTTAAATTTGTTAGATGTATATATATCTAAGTCTCCATCAGGTATTACAACTAATTGATTATTATCTTTATCAAATTTAACTTCTATATTTAAAGACATAATAAAACCCCCTTATCTAATAGTATACATAATTAATTCTATAATAAATAACTCTTATTGTAAAGTTAAAATCCCTGTAAAATTAGGGAATTATAATAATTCCGATAAAAAAGCTAGGGAATTTTTAATTAACTCCCTAGCTTTTTTAATATAAGATCCTTTCTACTTCAGGATGACAAACATTTCGTAAATTATACTTCTTCTTCTTCAACATATTTAGCTACAGCAACTACTTTATCATCATTCATTTTCATTAAAGTAACCCCTTGAGTAGATCTACCCATAGTTGAGATATCTTCTCCCTTTAATCTAATAATAGTTCCTGCCAATGAAATCATCATAATTTCATCATTGATATCTATCACCTTTGCTGAAACAATATCTCCAGTCTTTTCTTTAATGTTATAAGTGATTACACCTTTTCCACCTCTAACTTGTGTCCTATATTCTTCCATTGGTGTTTTCTTACCAAAACCAAATTCAGTTATAACTGTTAGATAATTATTATCTTCTACTAAATCAGCAGCAACTACTTCATCACCTTCATTTAGTGTAATTGCTTTAACACCAGCAGCATTTCTACCCATAGCACGTACATCTGCTTCACTAAATCTAATAGACATACCTTTTTTAGTTACAGCGATTACTTCCTTATTGCCATCAGTTCTCCTAACAGCAATTAATTCATCATCTTCTCTTAAAGTGATTGCTATTATTCCATTTTTTCTAATATTTTTCAATTGGGATAATTCGGTTTTCTTAGTTATCCCTTGTCTTGTGACAAATATTAGATTTTCATCTGGATTGTAACTATCTATAGGTATAATGGCAGATACATTTTCATCTTTTTCAAGGTTTAGCAGATTAACTATAGCTGTACCTTTTGCCTGTCTTCCACCTTCTGGAATTTCATAAGCTTTCATCATATAAACCTTACCCTTATTTGTAAAGAATAATATCATATCATGTGTAGATGTGATAAATAGATCCTCTACAAAATCATCATCCCTTGTAGTAAGGCCTATTATACCCTTTCCACCTCTTCTTTGTGTCTTATAGGTATCTTCTGGCATTCTCTTTATATATCCAAAACGTGTAAGAGTTATAACCACATCTTCCTCAGGTATCATATCCTCTATATTGATGTCACCAGCAGCTGGAATTATTCTAGTTCTTCTTCTGTCTCCATATTTCTCTTTAATTTCTAATAACTCTTCTTTAATTATATTATTTAGAAGTCTTTCATTAGCTAATATATCTTTTAGTCTATTAATTTCAACAATCAAATTTTTGTATTCTTCATCTAGCTTATCTCTTTCTAAACCTGTAAGCCTTCTTAACCTCATATCAAGTATGGCTTGAGATTGCTTATCTGATAAACCAAAAGTAGTCATCAAGTTTTCCTTTGCAGTGGCATCATCTTTAGATCCTCTGATTATTTTTATAACCTCATCTATATTATCTAAGGCAATTCTAAGTCCCTCTACAATATGAGCTCTATCTTCTGCCTTAGCAAGATCAAATTGAGTCCTTCTAGTGATCACTACTTTTTGATGTGCTATATAATGACTTAGCATTTCTTTTAAATTTAATACCTTTGGTTCACCATTGACTAAAGCCAACATAATAATACCAAAAGTAACCTGCATTTGAGTCATTTTATATAGATTATTTAATACTACTTTAGGTATAGCATCTCTTTTTAATTCTATAACTATCCTAAGACCATCTCTATCAGATTCATCCCTTAAATCAGCAATTCCTTCTAACTTCTTATCTCTAACATACTCTGCTATTTTAAGAATAAGATTTGATTTGTTTACTTGATAAGGTATTTCTGTGACTATTATCCTATCTCTACCTTTGGTATTTTCCTCTATTTCAGCTACTGCTCTTAATTTAATCTTTCCTCTACCTGTTCTGTAGGCAGTTTTTATATTATCTTTTCCTAATATAAATGCTCCTGTAGGAAAATCAGGACCACTGATATGCTCCATTAAGTCTTCAATACTAGCATCTGGATTATCTATTAGTGCAACTGCACCATCTATTACTTCTTTAAGATTGTGTGGTGGTATATTTGTTGCCATACCTACAGCGATACCTGATGAACCATTAACAAGTAAATTTGGGAATCTACTTGGAAGTACTATAGGTTCTTTTAAAGTTTCGTCGAAGTTTGGCATATAATCTATGGTATCTTTTTTAATATCCCTTAGCATTTCCATGGCTAACTTAGCCATTCTTACTTCAGTATAACGCATTGCTGCTGCACTATCACCATCTATAGATCCAAAGTTACCATGACCATCAACAAGCATATATCTAGTATTAAAATCCTGAGCTAATCTTACCATAGCATCATAAACTGAACTATCACCATGTGGATGGTACTTACCTAGTACGTCCCCTACAACCCTTGCGGATTTCCTATATGTTTTATCAGCATCCATACCTAAATCGTCCATAGCATATAGAATTCTTCTATGAACTGGTTTTAATCCATCTCTAACATCTGGTAATGCTCTACTTACAATAACACTCATGGCATAATCTAGGTAGGATTTTTTCATTTCATCAACTATGTTTATGTCTACTATTTGACTATTTTCTTTATCCATGATTTTCCTCCTATATATCTAAGTTCTTAACATACTTAGAATTTTCTTCAATAAATTCTCTTCTTGGTTCTACTTTGTCTCCCATGAGAGTTGTAAATATTGCATCAGCTTCCAATGCATCTTCAGTACTTACTTTTAATAATGTCCTTGTTTCTGGGTCCATTGTAGTCTCCCATAATTGCTCTGGATTCATTTCTCCAAGACCCTTATATCTTTGAATATTATAATTGGTTCTTCCTATTTCATTTAGTTTTTCATCTAGTTCCTCATCACTATATACATAGTACTCTTTCCTGCCTTTTGCTATTTTATATAAAGGAGGTTGAGCTATATATATATTTCCATTATCTAGTAGTTCCCTTAAATATCTATAGAAGAATGTTAATAATAATGTTCTAATATGAGCGCCGTCTACGTCCGCATCCGTCATTATTATGATTTTTCCATATCTAAGTTTATCTATATCAAATTCAGGTCCAATACCTGTACCAAAAGCAGTTATCAATGTTTTTATCTCATCAGAACCCAAAATCTTATCTAATCTGGCTTTTTCTACGTTTAATATCTTACCTCTTATAGGAAGAATAGCTTGAAACACCCTATCTCTACCTTGCTTAGCACTACCACCAGCTGAGTCCCCTTCTACAATATATACTTCTGTTATATCAAGATCATTGGATTGGCAATCAGCCAGCTTACCTGGTAATGTGGTATTATCTAATACGCTTTTTCTTCTAGTTAGCTCTCTAGCTTTTCTAGCTGCTTCTCTTGCTCTTTGAGAACTGATGGATTTTTCTATTATTGTCTTACCTATTCTAGGATTTTCCTCCAAATAATTGTTTAAATATTCATAGGTCAGTGTTTCTACGATTCCTCTAGTTTCACTATTACCTAATTTAGCCTTTGTTTGCCCTTCAAATTGAGGCTCTGGTAATTTTACAGACAATACTGCTGATATACCTTCACGAACATCTTCTCCTGAAAGATTATCTTCTTTTTCCTTGATATGATTATACTTTCTACCATAGTCATTCATAACCCTTGTAAGTGCAGTACGCAGTCCAGATAAATGTGACCCACCTTCAATAGTATTTATATTATTTGCAAAGGTAAATACATTCTCTGAATAACTATCCGTGTATTGTAAAGAAAGTTCAACAGTAGTGCCATCCTTTTCAGCTTCAAAATATAATATATCCTTATGAATTGGAGTTTTGTTTCTGTTTATATATTCAACAAAGGATTTGATACCACCTTCGTAGTAAAATTCCCTTTTCTTGTCTTCTACCCTTTTGTCTTCTAATATTATTTTTACACCTTTATTTAAAAAGGCCATCTCCCTAAATCGATACTCTAGAGTTTCAAATTCAAAATTTGTAGTATCGAATATTTGTGCATCTGGTTTGAAATGTATAGTAGTTCCAGTACCATTACTATTTCCTATTACTTCTAGTGAACTTTTAGCATTACCTCTTTCAAACTTTTGCATATATTCTTTATTGTTTCTTCTAACTTTAACTTCCAGCCATTCTGATAGTGCATTTACAACAGAAATACCAACACCATGTAAACCACCAGATACCTTATATGCTGAATTATTAAATTTACCACCCGCATGTAATATGGTTAGAACAGTTTCTACAGTAGATTTTCCTGTTTGTGGATGAGTTTCTACGGGTATACCACTACCATTGTCTTCCACAGAGACTGAGTTATCTTCATGAATTTTGACTATTATGGTATCACATATGCCAGCCAATGCCTCATCTATACTATTATCAACAACCTCATAAACTAAATGATGAAGCCCCTTTGGTCCAGTACTACCAATATACATTCCAGGTCTTTTTCTTACTGGTTCAAGACCTGTAAGTACCTGAATCTCATCGGCAGTATAATGTCTACCATTATTTATTTCATTAGCCATTTAATTTCCTCCATTCCTATTCATTTGTATATATCCTTTTTAGTAAAGAAGTAGAGGATATATTTGATGCGTATAATTTGTATTGATTATTTCCATTTATTCTTTTATTGTCTTCTGAAGTAATAATATAAGATTTAACATTGTCATTTGTATAGTTTACCAAACGATTGTCTTTAATCAAGTTTTCAATTAATTTACTATTGTCTTTTGATTCTAAAACCGTATCTATGTCAAGAATGGCTACTATATCCTTCTCTAATAAACTTATATTTCCCCCTATGTGTATAATCATCACTAACTCTCCATTTTTAATTTTCCATTTTCTATATTAAAGATAGTTTTGTCTAAGCTTTCCATTGATTTTAGGTTTTCACTATCGGTTAAGGTTATAAATACTTGCATATTCTTAAAAAATTTAACTAAATACTCTCTTCTTTCTTCATCTAATTCCGAAAAAACATCATCTAATAATAAGACAGGATATGTTCCGATTTCATCTTTAATCAATTCAACCTCAGATAAAATCATGGATAGAACTACTGTCCTTTGTTGGCCTTGGGATCCAAACACCTTAGCATCATTGTCATTAATATACATTAACAAATCGTCTCTATGGGGCCCAATTTCAGTAGTTCCATATTCTAAATCTCTATTTAAATTCTTTTTTAATAGGTCTATATAATTTTTCTCTATTTCTTCTTTGTCATTTAAAATA
The DNA here is from genome assembly GCA_012735585.1 of Tissierella sp. Taxonomy (GTDB): domain Bacteria; phylum Bacillota; class Clostridia; order Tissierellales; family Tissierellaceae; genus JAAYTL01. Next base: position 52,876 of record JAAYGX010000118.1, on the reverse strand, counting down.
GGTATATTAGAAGAATAATGTAGAGATAGATTCTCCTTATCCTTAGTAATTTTAGAATGTGTATCTTTGCAGATATTAGCTAAAGCTTTTATATACTTATATCTTTCAACTACAATACTTGTACCAACTTTAGCTATTTGCACATCAAATAAATCTAATAAATTCATTGCATCTTTCTTAAACTTATTAGATTTAAGTAGATTATTTCTTTGGAGTAAGATTTTTTTGTATCTATTTAAATTATAGTTATAAACAGGCCTAAGTTGTGATATCCCAGAGTCTATGAAGTTTCTTCTTTCCTGCGGTCCGTCCTTTATAATCCTTAGATCATCTGGACAAAATAACACAACATACAAGCCGCTATTTAACTCCCTGTAGTTTTTTAATTCAGTCTTGTTAATTCTAATTATTTTAGGCTTATCTCTTTGCATTTTTATCTCAATAAATTTATTGTAGTTGCCTAAATTAATATTTGTTCCAATATAAGCTTCACTTTTAGAAAAGTTGATGATTTCTCTATCCTTGTTTGTCCTAAATGATTTGCCAGAAGCACACATATAGATAGATTCGATTAAGTTGGTTTTTCCTTGGGCATTCTTTCCTATAAATATATTAATATTCTTATTTAGATTTAAGTTTATATTATTATAGTTCCTTATATTGATAAGTCTTATATTTTCTACATTCAAAAAACGCACCCCTTAAGGCATCTTGTTGTTAATATATCAATTATATCATATTAGATTAATTTAAACAAATGTTTGGCATCTACTTCTATGATATCTCCAATTCTTAACTTCTTTCCTCTCTGTAAACAAACTTCATCATTTACTTTTACAAGGCCTTCTTTAATTATGATTTTTGCATGTCCTCCAGTTTGTGCCATTTCACTTAGTTTTAAGAATTGATCTAATTTAATATAATCTGAGTTAATCTTTATCTCTTTCATAATTCATCCCCTAAAAATCGTCTTGTGCCAATCGAACTGGTAGTACTAAATAAATATAATCCTCTTCATTTACTCCATTAATTATACAAGGATTTAAACTACCCATAAAGTTTAATTCAATATTTTCTGATTCAATAGCCTTTATACCTTCTAGTAGATATCTAGAATTAAAGGCAATATTTAGATTGTCTCCATTTTGAACAGATTCTATTTCTTCATGTACATTACCTATTTCTGAATTAGATCTGATAATAACCCTATTATTATCTAAATTAAGCTTAATTAGATTAGCCTTTTCTTCCTTTGCTAACAATGAAGCTCTTTCTAAACTATTTTGAAAACTTCTCTTATTTACAATAACTTTAGTTTTATGTTCATGTCTAATAATATCCTTATAATTAAAGAATTGACCTTCCAATAATCTAGAGTAGACAACAGTACTTCCTAAGTTAAAAATAACTTGACCTGGGGATAAACTTACCTTTAAATCATCCTCTGTGTCTTCAAGTATTCTATTCAATTCATTTAAAGATCTTCCTAATATTATTATTTTAGTATCTATATCAGATTTTATAGGAATCTTTCTTAAAGTTAATCTATAACCATCAAGTGCAACAAATGATATGGATTGATTCTGTATCTCTAACAATACACCAGTTAGAGAAGGTCTAGTTTCATCTTGAGATGTAGCAAAAACAGTTTGTTTAATAACAGATTTAAATATATCTATTGGCAATGAAAATGATTCATTTTCAACAACTAATGGTAATTCTGGATAATCTTCACCTGAATTACCAGCTATATTAAACTCTGAGTTATCACATTTAATGTTGATATTGTTTTTCTCTACTTCAATATATATAGGTGCATCAGGTAATTTTTTAATTATATCTCCAAAAATTCTAGAATTAACAACAATAGATCCTTTTTCAATTACTTCACAATTAAGGTAAGTTTCTATACCCATTTCTAAATCCGTTCCAGTTAGTTTTAATTGATTATCTAAAGCCTCAATTAAAATACCATCTAATATTTGAAGTGTAGTTCTAGAAGAAATACCTTTTTGAGCTATACTAATGTGTTTTGATAAATCCTTTTGCTCTACTTTGAATTTCATTTTTTTCCTCCTTTTTAGATATATATAAAGATATATAAATATAGTAGTAATAGTAGTAGGTGGTGTTATTATGTGGATAAGTCTATTTTCCAAATTAAATGGCTTGTTTTACAAACTTAATAACATGTTGATAAGTCTATAATAATTAAAAATGTATCCACAAAAACATACACTATACCCCTTTTAATTTATTTGTAATGTATTCTATCTTATCTTTAAAATCTTCGTCTTCTAATATATCGTTATTGATTTTGTCGCAAGCATGAATTACTGTAGTATGATCCCTACCTCCGAATTCATCACCTATTTTGGGTAATGATAGATCAGTTAGCTCTCTAGTTAGATACATAGCTACTTGTCGAGGATAAGCAATAGCCCTAGTTCTTTTTCTAGAATTAAAATCTTCTATTTTTATATTAAATTGATTAGAAACCTCTTCTTTGATAAGGTTAACTGTAATTTCTCTAGGTTTATTATTTGAAATTATATCTTTTAAGGCTTCATCAGCTAATTCAACAGTTACAGCCTTATTTGTTAATGAGGAATAGGCTACAACTCTGATTAAAGCACCCTCTAGTTCTCTTATATTTGATTTGATTTTAGTTGCTATATATTGCATAACATCATCATGGATTTCTAAATTTTCCATATTCGCTTTTTTTCTAAGTATGGCAATCCTTGTCTCTAAATCAGGTGCCTGGATATCAGCTATAAGGCCCCACTCAAACCTGGATCTAAGCCTATCTTCTAATGTAGGAATTTCCTTAGGTGGCCTGTCAGATGAAATAATAATTTGTTTATTGGCTTCATGTAATGCATTAAAAGTATGGAAAAACTCTTCCTGTGTACCTTCTTTACCAGCAATAAACTGTATATCGTCTACTAAAAGTACATCTACATTTCTATATTTGTTTCTAAATTCTTCGTTTCGATACTCTCTTATTGAGTTAATCAGCTCGTTTGTGAATTTTTCACTTGTTACATAAACTACTTTTGAATCTGGATTTTGACTTAATATATAATGTCCTATAGCATGCATTAAGTGAGTTTTGCCTAGACCAACGCCACCATATAAAAACAGTGGATTATATGCTTGGGCTGGTGCTTCTGCAACTGCTAAGGACGCAGCATGAGCAAATCTATTACTATTACCAATTACAAATGTATTGAAAGAATACTTTGGATTTAGCTGTGATCTTTGATTATTCTCATGATTTTCTTGTTTTATAGTTTGTCCTTCATTTATAGATTGTTCTTCTCCTGGAATAATGAATTCTATAGCGTACTCTTTTTTAGTAACTTCTATAATAGAATTTTTGATTAGATTTAAGTATCTTCCTTCTAATATACCTTTAGTGAAATCATTGGGTGCAGCTAGTTTGATGGTATTATCAGATATATTAATAGGGATAATAGTTTTTAACCAAGTATTGTAACTTACTTCAGTTAATTCTACTTTGATAATATCTAGAACATCATTCCAAAGACTATCTAAATTTGATGACATATTTTACCCCCCTTGATATAAAAAATCTTTTTTTATTATCTATTAACATAATTATCAACAGATTTTTTAATAATAGTTAGTAGTAATTTAATAAATAGTATATAATAAATTTGTAGATAAAAAAATCAACAACCTGTTAATAATAAATAATAATTAATTGTTATACAAATTATCCACATATCGATGTATAATAAATTGTGTACAACAAATGGGCTATTACTAATTATTTACGAGATTGCTATGATTAATTCAAAACTTATACACAACTTATCCACATTATGTGAATAAGTCAGAATATATTTAAGTTATTAAAATAATATCCACATGTCCTTTTATGATATCAAAACTTAGTCATTTTTTCAATAAAATTATCCACAATACTAACATATTGTTAACAATTTATATAAAAGTGGGTATTACTTTAAACTTCTTGACATCCCTACTAGAAATAAATATAATCTATAGTAGTGTCTATTTTTGTGATTAAATTTGATAACTCTATATTTATATATATGAAGTTTAAGGAGGTGTACTCAACATGAAAAGAACATATCAACCTAAAAAAAGACAAAGAAGTAGAGAGCATGGTTTTAGAAAAAGAATGAGAACTAAAGCTGGTAGAGAAATAATAAGAAGAAGAAGATTAAGAGGCAGAAAGAAATTAACTGCTTAAGGGCCACTGTAAGGTGGTTCTTTTTATAAATAGTAGAATAGACTGGTAATGGTGTTTAATCGAGGAGTTTATAATGGAGAAAAAGTATCGATTGAAAAAGAATATGGAGTTTAAGAAAGTATATAGTGTTGGAAAGAATCACTGGAATAGAAATTTTGTACTATATACTAGGAAGAATAATTTAGACGAGACTAGGGTTGGATTTACAATAACTAAAAAACATGGAAACGCAGTTATAAGAAATAAAATAAGAAGACGAATGAAAGAAGCTTATAGATTAAATTTTCATAATGTTAAAAGTGGATTTGATTTGATATTTATACCTAAAAAAAATATAACTAGTATTTCTTATAAAGAATTAGAGGGATCGATGATTCATATAATGAAGATTGCAAGGGTCTTTAAGACAAGGTGATAATATGACTAAACTGGCAATTTTATTTATTAGGTTTTATCAAAAAATAATATCTAAATATATTTTAAGAGGAAGACATTGCCGATTTTATCCAACCTGTTCCCAATATTCTTTAGAGGCCTATAGTAAATATAGATTTTTAAAAGGAACTTATTTGACTATAAGTAGAATATTAAGGTGCAATCCTTTTCACAAGGGAGGATATGATCCGCTTAAATGATAGGGGGTTAATTAATGACAGCTTTTCTAGGTAATATACTAGGTTCACTGTTAAAATTTGTATATGACATGCTTAGTAATACTGGTGTTGAAACAGAATACCTTTCATACTATGCTATGGCTATAATAATAACTACCGTAATTTTTAAATTGTTACTTTTACCTGTAAATTTATCACAGACAAAATCTTCTAAAAAGATGGCTGAAATACAGCCGCTGATGAAGGAAATTCAGGTTAAATATAAGAATGACCCACAGACACAACAAAAAAAGTTACAGGATTTATATAAAGAACATGACTATAAACCTGCTGGTGGATGTTTAGTTTTATTACTACAAATGCCAATAATATTTGCATTTTTTGCTGTATTGAGAGAACCAGTTAAATACGCATTTACAGATCCGGCAGCATATGAAGCTATGAATAAATCATTCTTTTGGATTGCAAATTTAGAAAATCCAGATCCAGTTATATGGGGATTACCCCTATTAGCAGCCTTAACGACATATTTCCAAAGTGCAATTATGGCTAAAGCCCAAGGAAATGGAGATCCTCAAGCACAAGCAATGCAAAAAAATATGATGTATTTTATGCCTATAATGATATTCATTTCTGCAAGAGGGTTTGCAGGTGGATTGGCATTATACTGGTTAGTAGGTAATATATTTACTATTATACAACAATTGATTTCTACTAGGTCTTTAGGCAAAGTTAAGGAGGAAAAATAATATATGAGATATGTTATAAAACAATCTAGAACTGTTGAAGATGCTATAAAAGACGCTTTATTGGAGTTAGGGGTTTCTGAAGAAGATGTTGAAGTTGAAATAATTGAAGAAGCTAGCAAAGGCCTATTTGGATTAATTGGTTCAAAAGAAGCTAAAGTTAAAGTAGTAGTAGTAAATGATTCTGTTAATATTGCAAAGGAATTTTTAGACAAGATATTTACATCTATGACTATAAAAGCTGATGTAAACATAAGAAAAGAAGAAGATGTATTAAACATTGATATTATCAATGTTGATCCAGCTGATAAAGGCATCATCATTGGAAAAAGAGGTAATACTTTAGACTCTATACAATATTTACTTAGTTTAACAATAAATAAAGGTAGTGATAAATTTATTAGGGTAGCCCTAGATATTGAAGAGTACAGGTTAAAAAGAGAGGAAACTCTGGTGCGTCTTGCAGAAAAAATGGCTGAAAAAGCAAAATATACTAAAAGACCTGTAAAACTAGAACCAATGAATCCCTTTGAAAGAAGAATAATACATTCTACATTACAAAAGCACAATGGTATAACTACTTATAGTGAGGGAAATGAGCCATTTAGAAGGGTAGTTATTCAAGCAAAATAGTTTCAAAGCCCGATGATTTTTACAAAATCTAGGGCTTTATTTTATATATATTTTATGTTAATATAAATTATTTGACACATAATAGGATTATCATTAGAATAGTAATGAACCAAGATTGAGGTGAAAAAATGTTTGATACAATAGCTGCAATTTCAACAGCAGTTGGTGAGGCTGGAATAGGCATTGTTAGATTAAGTGGTAAAGAAGCTATAACAATTGCTAATAATATATTTAAAGGCGTGAATAATAAATCATTAGCCGAAGCAGAAAATAGAAAGATGACCTATGGTCATATCATAGATAAAAGAGAAGAAAAAATAGTAGACGAGGTACTAATAGTATCCATGAAAGAGCCGCATACCTATACAAGGGAAAATGTGGTTGAGATATATTGTCATGGAGGTATCATCCCTGTAAAAAAAATATTGGAACTATTATTAAGTAATGGTGCAAGATTGGCAGAACCTGGTGAATTTACAAAAAGAGCATTTTTGAATGGAAGATTAGATTTATCTCAAGCTGAGGCTGTTATAGATATAATCAAAGCAAAAACTGATAAAAGCTTCGAAGTATCTATGAATCAATTAGAGGGAAGTTTATCTAAAAAGGTGAGTAGTATCAGGGATATTATATTATCAATGGTAGCTCATGTTGAAGTATCTATAGATTTTCCAGAAGATGATATAGAAGAGGTTACCTATGAAGAGTTGGAGCAAAATGCAAATAAGGTAATTCATGATATAAGGAAACTATTAGAAACATCTGATAGAGGTAAAATCCTTAGGGATGGTTTGAATACAGTGATTTTAGGTAAACCAAATGTAGGGAAATCATCACTTCTTAATGCACTGCTTAGGGAAAATCGTGCTATTGTAACTGATATACCTGGAACAACTCGAGATATAATAGAAGAATATTTGAATATAGATGGAATCCCTTTAAAGATAATAGATACTGCAGGGATCAGAGATACGGAAGATATAGTAGAAAAAATTGGTGTTGATAGAGCAAGAGAGTCTATAGAGTTTGCTGATTTAATAATTGCTGTATTTGATGTGTCAAGAGATTTGTCTCAGGAGGACTATAATATAATAGAACTGATCAAAGATAGAAAATCATTAGTTTTATTAAATAAGACAGATTTGCCTAATAAATATACTGAAGAACATTTGGAAAAGTTATTAGAAGGTAAAGAGATTATATCTACTTCCATAACTAAGGAAGTTGGTATCGATGTGTTAGAGAATAGTATAAAGAATTTATTCTATTCTGGTGAGATAGAATTTGATTCCAGTATTGTCGTGACAAATATGAGGCACAAGAATCAGCTAGAAAAGGCTTTAAAGAACATAGAGGATACTTTATATGATATAAGGTTACAAGTTCCTTTAGATTGCATTGAGGTGGATTTAAGGGATTGTTGGGAAAATCTAGGTGAAATTTCCGGAGATACCATAAGTGAAGACATATTAGATAAAATATTTTCCGAGTTTTGTATTGGAAAGTAGATTTTAGAAAGGTGAAAAGCATGGAAAATATAAATAGATATTTTGCTGGCGAAGTAGATGTGGTTGTAATAGGTGCTGGACATGCAGGAGTAGAAGCTGCTCTTGCAAGTGCTAGAATGGGCGTGGAGACTTTGATGCTAACAATGAGTTTGGATTCAATAGTTGCCCTGTCATGTAATCCAAATATTGGTGGAACAGGTAAAGGTCATCTTGTTAGAGAAATAGATGCACTTGGTGGAGAGATGGCAATAAATATTGATAAATCCTTTATACAAAGTAGAATGCTTAATACTTCAAAGGGACCAGCAGTACATTCCTTAAGGGTACAAGCAGACAAGAAAAAATATCATATGGAAATGAAAAAAGTCATTGAGGATCAACCTAACTTAAGACTGATGCAAGGTGAAGTAGTAGATATTGTAATAGAGGATCATAAGGTAAGTGGAGTAGTTACAAGAACTGGTGGATTATACAAATGTAAGGCAGTAATACTAGCATCAGGAACATATCTAAAGGGTATGGTATATCTTGGGGAGTTCGGATATTCATCAGGTCCTGATGGAATGTTCCCATCAAATCTATTATCAGATTCCTTAAAGGATAAAGGATTTAATTTAAGGAGAATGAAAACAGGGACTCCAGCTAGAGTTCATAAAGATAGTATAGATTATTCAGTAATGGTGGTCCAACCTGGAGATGAGGAAGTAGTACCATTTTCATTTATGAATGAGGACAAGGATTTAGACAGGGAACAGGTACCTTGTTATTTAACATATACTACTGAAAAAATGCATGAAATAATTAGAAAAAACCTACACAGATCCCCAATGTATGCTGGGGAAATAGAAGGAAAAGGACCAAGATATTGTCCTTCAATAGAGGACAAAGTAGTAAGATTTTCAGATAGAGATAGGCATCAGGTATTTATAGAGCCGGAGGGACTATCTACAAAGGAAATGTATGTCCAAGGGGTAAGCTCCAGTTTACCTGAAGAAGTACAAATGGAAATGTATAAAGAAGTAATAGGTCTAGAAAATGTAAAGATTATGAGACCAGCATATGCCATAGAATACGACGCAGTAGATGCTACGGCTTTAAAAAGAACACTAGAGCATAAAGATATAGGTAATTTATTTTTTGCAGGGCAGATCAATGGATCATCTGGTTATGAAGAAGCAGCAGCACAAGGATTAGTCGCAGGAATAAACGCAGTACAGAATATTAAAGGAAAAGAACCTTTTATACTCGATAGATCAGAAGCATATATTGGTGTATTAATAGATGATTTAGTAACTAAAGAAACAGAAGAGCCTTATAGAATGATGACATCAAGGGCAGAATATAGATTGACCCTAAGACAGGATAATGCTGATTTAAGACTTACTAAAAAAGGTTATGAGCTTGGGTTAGTTACAGAAGAAAGATATCAAAGAACCCTTAATAAAGAAAAAGCCGTAAAAGAAGAAATAGAAAGACTTAAAAATGTAAAACTAAATCCTACAGCTGAGGTAAACTCTAAGTTGGAGGAATTAGGTACATCACATTTAAAGACCCAAATTAGTCTATATGAACTTATAAGAAGACCGGAATTTGACTATGAAATAACCAGCATTTTTGATCCAGACAGAGAAACTTTAAGTAGAGAAATAAAAGTACAAGTTGAAATCCAAATAAAATACGAAGGCTATATTAACAAGCAGATGATTCAAGTGGAACAATTTAAGAAATTAGAAAACAAAAAGCTAGATCAAAATCTAGATTATAGTTTAGTAAAAGGCCTAAGTAATGAGGCTGTACAAAAGTTAAACTCTATAAAACCTGATTCAGTAGGTCAAGCGTCCAGAATATCAGGAGTATCACCATCTGATATCAATGTTATATTGATTTACTTGGAGCAAATGAGGAGAAAGGATTTAAGTCAATGACAAATGTAAACTTATTATCAAAAGGTGCCTTAGATTTAAGCTTAGATTTAAAAGATAGTGAAATTGATCAATTTATAAAGTATAAGGAACTTTTAAAGGATTGGAACACAAAGATAAATATAACTGCTATAACCGATGATGATGAAATAGATACAAAACATTTCTTAGATAGTTTGACACCATTTGTAACTGAGATTTTTAATGGGAATAAGAAAATCATAGATATCGGAACAGGTGGAGGATTCCCTGGGGTACCACTGAAGATAGTAAACTCTGATTTAAATGTTACTTTACTTGATAGCCTAAATAAGAGAATTATATTTTTAAATGAAGTAATTAATCAATTGGGGTTAAAGGATATAGAGGCTATCCATGGGCGAGCAGAAGAGCTAAGTATCCAACCTCAATATAGAGAAAAATATGATGTATGTGTATCTAGAGCTGTAGCATCCCTTGATACATTAAGTGAATATTGTATTCCCTTTGTTAAAGTAGGTGGATATTTTGTATCCATGAAGGGACCAGATATAGATGAAGAGTTAAAGTTAAGTAAAAATGCAATTGACACATTAGGTGCTAAGGTAATAGATACCAAGTTGGTCGAAATACCAGAAACTGATATTGTACATTCATTGATAATAATACAAAAAATACGTCAAACTCCGACTAAATATCCTAGGGGTGGAGGTAAGCCGAAGAAGAATCCTCTATAAGTATGAAGAAATTTGTATGAAACTAATTGGGAAATAAAGAAGGAAATAATTTTTTTATCTAGAATAAGTATATTAAAGTCTATGAGAAGAGGTGTAATAACATGGCATTACATCAAGAAGTAAAATATATTCCAATTGAAGCCATAAGGCCAAACCCTTATCAACCAAGAAGGAATTTTAACAAAAGAGCATTAGAAGAATTATCTCAATCTATAAAATCCTATGGTGTGATTCAGCCTATAAGTGTTAGACAGATTTCAAATGAAACATATGAGATAATAGCTGGTGAAAGGAGACTGCGGGCTTCTGAATTAGCAGATCTTAAAGAGGTACCAGCTCTAGTTGTTGATTATAGGGATAAAGAATCTGCAATGGTTGCATTGATAGAGAATTTGCAAAGAGAAGATTTGAACTTTATTGAAGAAGCTGAAGGCTATCAAAACTTAATAACAGATCATAATTTCACCCAACAGGAGTTAGCAGAGAAAATTGGAAAATCCCAATCCACTATTGCCAACAAAATTAGGCTTTTAAAGCTACCTATAGAAATACAAAAATCACTAGTTGAGGAAGGACTTACTGAAAGACATGGACGAGCACTTTTAAAACTTCCAGATGATGAAACTAGACAAATCGTATTCGATAAAGTTATAAGTAAATCCTTAAATGTTAATAGTACTGAAGAACTAGTAGAAGACATTTTAGATAACTTAAGAAAGACTGAAGAAGCTGAAGAGGAAGAGGTAGCAAAACCTAAACAAAATATCAAATCTTTAATCAATGCAAGAATATATCTAAATACCATTAAAAAGGCCTACAAGGCTATTAAGGAATATGGTATTGATGCTGAATACAAGGAAGTTGATAAGGATGATTTCATTGAGGTAGTAATCAAACTTCCAAAGTAGAAAAAAATGTAGAATAAAGGAAAATAATGTTCCATGTGGAACATTATTTTTTTATGTTGTTTATAAATAAGAGAAATGTTCCACGTGGAACATTTTTTGTTTTGTATAATTATATATTTCTGTTATGATATATATAATGAGATAAAAAAATATGATTTGTTGGTCATGATTGGATAGGATGAATCTAGGTTTATGTACAATAAAAGTTATTTTATTGGGAGGTTCGTATGAAAAAAGAGTTTGAAATTACAGGATGTATATCAGGAGTACCAGATGACATGTCTTGTGATGAATTTATAGATATCTTTATAGAATTTGTTGAATCAAAAAATTGGCTATTTGGTGGTGGAATAAATGAAATAATAGATGGTTATTACATCAACGAAGATGGGACAAAAGGAAAACATGTTTTTGATGATAAATAATCATTATTTAATCCATTATTTATATTACCAGATATGCCAATCCTAATTCCAAATATCTAATTTTACAGAACAAGATGACATCTTGTGATTAAATATATAAAAATTTAAGGTTTTAATAATTAAAATAATAAATTATTACATAATAATATTTTAGAAGGGAGCATCATATGGGTAAGATCATATCTATCTTCAATCAAAAAGGTGGCGTAGGTAAAACGACTTCAAGTATCAACCTATCGGCAGGAATAGGAAGATTGGGTAAAAAGGTTCTATTAATAGATTTAGATCCACAAGGAAATTCAACAAGTGGACTAGGTGTGGAAAAAAATGAAGTAGATAGTCAGATTTACGATGTATTAGCATTAGATCTGCCTATAAGTGAGGCTATACATGAGACAAGCGCTGAAAATGTATATATTATTCCTTCAAATAGCCAACTAGCAGGATTGGAAATAGAGTTGGCAAGAGAAGGAAATTGGGAGCCTTTATTAAGAGAAAAATTATCAAATATAAAGGATGACTTTGATTTTATATTTATTGACTGTCCACCTTCCCTAGGGATACTTAGTGTTTTAGGATTAATTGCATCCAATAGTGTAATTATTCCGATTCAATGCGAATATTATGCATTAGAAGGGGTAAGTCAATTATTTGATACAATACAATTGGTTAAAGCAAATTTCAATCCAGGCCTTGACATTGAAGGGGTTATATTAAGTATGTTTGACGGAAGGACAAACTTATCTATTCAAGTGGTCGATGAAGTCAAAGCATATTTTAAAGGCAAGGTATATGTAAGTATTATACCTAGAAATGTAAGATTAGCAGAGGCTCCTTCCCATGGATTATCCATAATGGATTATGATGACAAATCAAAGGGATCTGAAGCTTATATGGAATTAGCAGAAGAGTTTTTAGACTTAGTAGAGTAGTTTAGAGAGGAGTTGATATATATGAGTACGAAAAAGAGAGGGCTTGGAAAAGGCTTATCTGCCTTAATAGGGGACAAACCATCCTTAGAAACTATATTAAGTGCTGAAGTAGAATCGGGAGAAAGAAGCATAACGAACATCCCTTTAGATAACATAGTAAGGAAAGATGATCAGCCAAGAAAGGATTTTGATGACGATGCACTTAATGATCTTGCAAAATCAATAGAGACCAATGGAGTAATTCAACCAATTTTATTGAGATCTACAGGTGATAAATATCAAATCATAGCAGGAGAGAGAAGATATAGGGCTTCACGAATTGCAAAATTAAAAGATATTCCAGCGATAATAGTAGATGTAAGTGATGAAAATGCTGCAAAACTGGCATTAATTGAAAACATACAAAGAGAAGACCTAAACCCAATAGAAGAAGCCATGGCCTATAAACAATTGATGGAAGATTTCGATCTAAAGCAAGAACAATTGGCAAATGCCATAGGTAAAAGTAGAACATATATAACAAATACCATTAGATTGTTAAACTTAGATGATAAAGTGATAAAATATCTATATAATGGGAACCTAACTACAGGTCACGGAAAAGTATTGCTAGGAATTAAAGATAAAGAAGAACAAATCCAATTAGCTGAAAAGATTATTGCAACAGGGCTGAATGTTCGAGAAACAGAATCAGAAGTCAAAAAATCGAAGAATAAAAAGAAACCAACAAAAGAAAAAGGTTCCAAGGATCCCTATTTGTCAGATGTAGAAGATGAATTCATGAGGATTTTAGGCACAAAAGTAAAGTTGGTCAAAGGTAATCAAATCAGTAAAATAGAGATAGAGTTTTATGATGAAGAAGATTTAGAAAGAATTTATGAGATAATAACTAATTAAATGTTCCACGTGGAACATTTAATTAGAAATAAAATATAGGGGTGGTCTAATGTTAATAGAAATGAGCTTAAGGGATTATATTGCAGAAGCAGCTAGTGGAAATCCAACACCAGGTGGGGGGAGTGTATCAGCTTTAGTAGGAAGCTTAGGATCTGCACTTACTCAAATGGTAGGTAACTTAACATTTGATAAAAAATCTTATGCAGAATTGAATGGGGAGATAAAGGATAAGCTACAAAAGAACTTCAAGATACTAGAAGATAAGATGAATATCTTATCAAACTTAGTAGACGAAGACTCCAAAGCCTTCGATGATGTACTAGTAGCATTTAAGATGCCAAAGGATACAGAGGAAGAAAAAACTGCAAGGACTTCAGCTATACAAGCTGGATATAAACATGCCCTTGAGGTTCCTTTAAAATCTGCAGAAGAATGTTTAAGCATACTGAAGCTTCAATCGGTATTTGCAAGTTTCGGTAATGTAAATGCTATCACTGATGTAGGGGTAGGGGCGTTACTAGCATATGCAGGTATAGAAGGTGCCCTATTAAATGTAAAAATCAATCTATTAAGCATTAAAGACCAAGATTATAAAACGGAAATAAATCAAAATATGAGTGCAATATTAGAAGAAGGTAAGAGACTAAGGGAAGATGTACTTAAGGTTGTATATGAAAGATTAAGTGAATAGATTCATTAAAGAAAAGCAGTATACTGATGGGCATGTGTTGGTATGCTGCTTTTCTTGTAGCCCAATAGTAAATATAAGTAGTTAATTGCAAAGCAAGTGAATCTTATAATATAAAGTTTGGAGGCAGGTGTGGCATATGGAAAATCAAAGATATTCTCAAGAGAAAATTGATATGTTCTGGAATATGTTTTTGAATGAGACGGGTAGGTCTGAAACGACTGAGTATTTAGATATATTTCATTTTGAAGTAACTGAAAAATGGGCTAATGAATTATTAAGACTAGTTTTAATAGGGCAAAAGAAGGCTACGGCAAGTAGTTTATGGAGATATGAAATAGAAGGTGAGGATATACCCAAGGTTGGGGATTTAAGTATTGTTACTGATTGGGAAGGTGTACCACGATGTGTTATTGAAACAACTGAGATAACAGTTATTCTGTTTTCAGATATTACCTATGATATTTGTAAGCGTGAAGGTGAGGATGATACATTGGAGTCTTGGCGTGCAGGGCATATTCGTTACTTTAAGGAAGAAGGAAACGAAATAGGATATACATTTAGTGATGATATGCCAGTGGTTTTTGAAGATTTTGAAGTAGTATATCAAGTATAGATTTCATATTTAAAACATCAATAATACATTTTTATAATCATGACACATTCTTTATCTATATTATATTAAATTAAATCTTTATAAGAAACTATTTTTCTATATAATTCATATAATAATATGGTATAATATTTCAGGTGGAGGTTGATATTTTTGATTTATTTTGATAACGCAGCAACAACATTTCCAAAACCACAAATTGTCTATGATAAGATTATGGATGCTATGATAAATTATGGGGCAAATCCAGGTAGATCTGGGCATAAATTGGCTCTTAAAACTAGTAGGGAAGTATTTGAAACTAGACAACTATTATCTAAGTTTTTTAACACAGGAAATCCTATGAATATAATTTTTACTTTTAATTGTACTGAGAGTTTGAATATAGGAATTAAAGGAATCTTAAAATCTGGGGACCATGTGATTACAACATCAATGGAGCACAATTCTGTTCTAAGACCCATTAAAAACTTGGAAACCATAGGTGTAGAATCAACAATAATTGATGCCAACCCCCAAGGATTAATAGATCCTTTTGATATAGAAAATGCTATAAAACCAAATACAAAACTAATAGCTACAACCCATATATCCAATCTAGTTGGGAGTATTACTCCTATTGAAGAGATAGGGGCTATAGCTAAAAAATATGGTATATATTATTTAGTAGATGCGGCTCAATCTGCTGGTGTCTATGATATAGATGTAAAAAAGATGAATATAGATATTTTAGCTTTTCCAGGACATAAAGGGTTACTAGGACCTCAAGGGACAGGCGGACTATATATAAATGATAGCTTAGATATAGATAGTATATTTCAAGGTGGCACTGGAAGCGAGTCCAGCTCAATGATTCAGCCAGATACTTGGCCAGATAAATTTGAAAGTGGAACTGTAAACGCGCCAGGAGTCATAGGTCTGGGTGCGGGCATCAAATATATAATGGAAAAAGGCATAGAAAATATAAGACATCATGAGGAAGAATTGACAGGATATTTTATAGAAGAGATAAAAAATATAAATGGTATTAAACTCTATGGACCCTTAATAAATAGACAAGGTCCAGTTGTATCATTAAATATAAAGGATATAGATTCATCAGAGATATCCTATATTTTAGATAATGAATATAATATTGCAGTTAGGCCTGGATTACATTGTGCACCTTTAGGACACAAGACAATAGGAACACTTAATCAAGGCACTGTAAGGTTTAGTTTTGGAATATTCAATACTTATGAAGAGATAGAAATTGCAGTAAAGGCACTAAAGGACATAATTGGGAATTTCTAGGAAGGTGGATAAATGGAAAGTGTGAGATCAATCATCTCTAGTTATTATATTGAATTTATTGTGGGTTTATCTATAATGTCAATTTTATTAACCCTATTTATTGTAATAACACAATATAGAACAAATAAATTAGCCAAAAAATATAATAAACTAGTTAATGGAATAAAAGGTATTGAACTAGAAGATTTATTAATAAATATAAACAAAGATATAAATGATATGAATTTAGACATAAATACAATGGAACAAAATATAAATGAAATAGAGACCAAACTTTCATTTGCAATAAGGAAAGTTGGTTTTATAAGATATAATGCCTTTGATGATATGGGTAGTCAACTTAGCTTTTCCATAGCCTTACTAGATGATTTTAAAAATGGATTTGTCTTTACCAGTATTTATGGTAGAGAGAATACGGTTTCCTATGGAAAGCCGATTAAAAATGGGACAAGTAATATTCCCCTTTCAGCTGAGGAAATCATAGTAATAGACAGAGCAATCAAAGGTGAGTATAGTCATAATGTCTAGGAGGCAATCATAAATGAATAAGTATTTGTTTATAATAAATCCAATAGCCGGAAGTGGTATTGCAAAGAGAGTACAACATTTAATAGAAGAAGAAATGAATAAAAACAATAAAGACTTTGAAATAGTACTAACTACGAAACCAAAGGAAGCCACCCTCATTGCTGCAAATAAAGACTATGATATTGTAGTAGCAGTAGGAGGAGATGGTACTATTAATGAAGTAACCTCGGGGCTTCTAAAAAAAGACAAAGGAATACTAGGAATAATACCTGCAGGAACAGGAAATGATCTAAGCAGAAGTTTAGGTATACCACTGAATCCAAGGGAAGCATTAGAGCGGATATTAAAAGGCAATACAAAGGAGATTGCAGCGGGAGAATCAAATGGACATCATTTTTTAAATATTTCTAGTGTAGGATTTGACGTAGCAGTACTAACAAATCTTGAAAGGGTAAGAAAAAGAGTCAAAGGCAGATTCTCATATGTATTGGCTGTAATATTTACTCTTATGAAGTTTGTGAAAAAGACTGTAACCTTGGATATAGATGGGGAAATATATTATAAAAACCTTTTGCTATTAGCAGTAGGTAATGGTAAATATTATGGTGGCGGGATGATGGTGCTGCCAAATGCAGATTTATTTGATGATTACTTACATGTTTGTTTAATTAAAGATATTAGCAATTTAAGAGCATTGACTATATTTCCAGTTATATTTAAAGGAAATCACCTAAAATTTACAAAATATGTAGAGATATATAAAGCTAAAAGTATAAAAATTACATGCAACTCACCATTATTATTAAATGTGGATGGAGAGGTCTTAGAAGAAGATAATGAAATAAATTTTAAGCTAAGCTACAAAAAAATTCCCGTGTTATCTTAAAAATGGAAACTAAACAATTGTTAAGAAAATTTAACATTTAAATTTAAAATAGTAGTTAAACACTAAGATTGCTTAGGACGTTGAAATTAGTAGAGTACAAAAATGTATAAAATATCCATTAAGAAACATAATATAATGTAAGCTTTAGTTTGTTGAAAATATTTTTTGCTGTGATATAATAAAACTTGTTACAAAATAGTTACAAAACTTCACTTACGATAAAGTAAGTTGGATGTAGGAGGTATATAATTGATAAATGAACCGAAGACATCGCTTAAAGAGTCAAAGATAGTAAAAAATCTTGTAAGAAAGTTTAAAGACTCAAAGGATTTACTAAAAGAAAAATTATCAAATTTTGACATAAAGGATTTAAACAATAGAGATGTAGATAAATCAACCCTTAAGAGGGTGTTAGCTGGTTTTATGGTAGTAGTTATCATAGGATTAGGCTATACAGGATATAAGGTTAACGAAATTAGAACTAGAGCTTTTGATATTTACTTAGGTGAAAATAATTTAGGCTCCATGAGAACACAGGAAGAAGCACTTGAAATATTCAATGAAGTTAAGTCAGAACTATGCGAGAAATATGATGCAGATGTGGTATTAGATCATGAGCTTATTTTTGAACCCACCCATACTAAAGACGACGATATATTAGATCCATCTGATCTTAAGA
The DNA here is from genome assembly GCA_012735585.1 of Tissierella sp. Classification (GTDB taxonomy): domain Bacteria; phylum Bacillota; class Clostridia; order Tissierellales; family Tissierellaceae; genus JAAYTL01. Next base: position 34,642 of record JAAYGX010000118.1, on the reverse strand, counting down.
AGAGTATTAACTCAAAGGTAGGATTTTTAGTAGCAGGCGTAGCTATTACAGTTGATGGAGAAGAAATTGGGGTCTTTAAATCAGAAGAAGAAGCAAATGCTCTAATAGAGAAAATCAAAGAACCCTATCTAAGTGATTATACAGAAGAGAGTATGCCAAAAGAAGTTAATTTAGTAGAAGATGTACAAACTGTTAAAAAACAAGTTTCCATGAATGCATTATCTAATGAAGAAGAAGTCATTGAATACATAAAAAATGGTTCAGAAGAGATAAAAACCCATATAGTAGAAGTTGGAGAAAGTTTCTGGACTATAGCTAGAATATATGATACATCAGTAGATGAACTGGTATTAGCTAATGCAGATAAAGATCCAGCTAAACTAAAACCAGGTGATGAAGTTAAATTATTATTACCAACATCAGTAATTACTGTAGAAACCGTAGAAGAAATAGAATATACAGAGTCTATAAACTATGAAGTAAAGGTAGAACTAGATGACTCTATGTATAAGAATCAGAAAAAGGTAAAAGTTGAAGGTATTAAAGGCGAATCAAAAATTAAAGCGAATCAAATTAAGCATAATGGTATAGTAGTAGATAAGCAGATAGTAAATGAGGAAATATTACAAGATCCTGTAGATGAATTAGTTGTACAAGGAACCAAAGAAGTACCAAAAACAGTTGCAACAGGTACTTTCTCCATGCCTGCTAGAGGCAGAATATCCTCAAGATATGGTATGAGATGGGGAAGTATGCATAGGGGTTTGGATATAGCGGCTAGTTATGGTTCAGCTATTAAATCAGCAGACGCAGGGACTGTATCCTTTGCTGGATATCAAGGTTCCTATGGTTATATGGTAGAGATTAATCATGGAAATGGTTTTGTAACCAGATACGCACATGCTAGTAAATTATTAGTTAAAAAAGGTGCAAAAGTTACTAAGGGCCTACATATAGCAAATGTGGGGAATTCCGGTAGATCAACAGGACCACATTTACATTTTGAGGTACTTAAAAATGGAGTACACCAAAACCCAAGTAATTACGTAAATTAGAATATGAATATATGTAGGGCTGCCGTGGGCAGCCCTTTTTTGTTTGTATTTATGAATACTTATACCATAAAGCAAGCAAAAGTAGGGTTAAGGGTTGAGACAAAATACAACAACCTGAGGTAGGACATCTTATGAAAATAGATTATGATTCTTATGAAAATAGATTATGATTCTTATGGATATATTTAATGATGAAGATCGGATCCCCTTTATTAAAAGTATCCTTAAATTAGGTTTGGATATTGTTATTTGTTTCAAATCGTTAAGCTTGGCTGGTGAGCATCAATGGGATATGATAATAGTACACCTTAGATTTACCCCAATTAAAAACTATAATTAATATAGAAAAAATTTAGCCATTCACTTCAAAACATGTAAATTTCCTAATTTAAATTAAATTTTAAAATTTTATAAACCTGGCATGAAAATTGCTTTAATTATAATTATTAATAATTTCACAATTTAAGGAGGAATTAATTTGCAACAAATTCTTGAAGATAGTATTGAAAAGAATAGGGAGTATTATAAATTGGGGCAGGTCGCAACTTATATACCAGCTTTAGCAGATGCTGATATTCAGGCTGTAGCTGTAGCAGTTACTGATACCAGGGGGGGATCCCATTTAGCTGGTGACTATTCTAAAAAATTTACACTACAGAGTATATCAAAAATAATTTCTTTAATTCTTGCAATTGAAGATAATGGTGAAGAATATACTTTTAGAAAATTAAGTAAAGAGTCAATAGATGGTTTTTTTAATTCTATTAATATTACTAAGGATAATAAGCTAAGTCCTATGAGTAATGCAGGTGCTATAAGTGTTTGTTCTATGATAAAAGGCAAAAGCCCCGAAGAAAAGATTGACAGAATATTAAACTTGGTGAGAATGTTTTCCGGGAATACAGATATAGGTATCGACTATGATGTATATGAATCGGAAAAGGAAACTAGTAATAGGAATAAGGCTATCGCATATTTGTTGAAGGATACTGAAAAGATGGATGGAAATCCAGAGGAAGCCTTGGATGTATATTTAAAACAATGTTCTATAGAAGTCAGTGTCGGAGACTTGGCTAATATAGGTGCTATTCTCGCTAATAATGGGGTGAATCCATATACTGGAGAAAGAATTCTAGAGAAAGGTATTGTTAGATTAGCGAAAGGTGTTATGACAGTGTCTGGTATGTATAATGAATCAGGTGAATATTTTATGGATGTAGGGCTACCATCAAAAAGTGGTGTTAGCGGTGGCATTCTTTCGGTTGCGTCTAATAACTTTGGTATTGGGGTTTACAGTCCGCCTTTAAACTATATAGGAAATAGTATCGTAGGGAAATATATTTTAAAAGATATTGCAGAAAAATTTGATTTACATCTATTTAGATAATTATGGTCTTGGGGAAATCGTTTTAAGGTGAATAAGAGATTAAGGTGATTACAATGAAAAAAAAAATAACTATTCTTGCGATTAATGAGGATGCTTCAGCTTTTTATAAGAATGAGCTAGATAAAATATTTGAAAACAATTATGAGATAGATTACCGAAATCTTGAAATGGATCCAATATTGCCAGTAGTTAATTCTGATTTAATTCTATATACTGATCCAGCTATACTTAACGAGCTTATTTCTATCATCAAGGTTAACGCACCTACCTTGATGATGAAAAGAACTATTAGAAGGGAAACCCTTTATAAAATAAAGGAGATTCCTTCAGGGGAAAGGGTTTTATTAGCCAATATAAATGAATATATGGCAAATGACACTGTAGCCTTGCTTTATCAATTGGGTGTAACAGATATTGAGATAATACCTTATTACTATAAGGATCAATTTGTGGAAAATCTTGAAGAAATAAAATACATAATCAATGTAGAGCCAAAGAAAATTGATTTTCTTCCTGATATAGATGCAGAAATATTAATAATAGGGCATAGGGTATATGACATTTCTAATATATTGGACATCATATCTTTTTTACCTCTTGATCCAAAGATATCTGATGAAATCATAAAGAAATATATACACAAGGTTCCAACTTCCTGGTATGGAGTTCAGTATACATGGAAGAATAGGAGTATCTTAAGTAGTCAAATGAATACAATTCTAGATAACCTTGACGCAGGTGTAATCGTCATAAATGATGTGGATATAGTAGAAATAGTTAATAAGAAAATGTTGGAGATTCTCAAACTTAGTAGGGATGAGATTATAGATAATAGTATAAGTAAATTAGGTATCAATAATGACGATTTAAAGAGTATTTTTAGCAGGGAAGAGGTAGAAAATGAGCTTATTAACTATCAAGGCAAGGATTTAATAATAACAATAAAAAATGTTAAATATGATGATGACTATCAAGGGAAAGTTTTTATTGTAAACCCTTATTTTGAGGTAATTGAATTACAACAAAAAATTCACAAAAAGATTATTGGAAAGGGTTACTACTCAAAGTATACCTTCGATAAAATGATAGGCCAAGATTATAATTTCTTGGAAGTGAAAAAAATATGTAAAAAAATTGCCCCTACAGATTCTAAGATTTTACTTTTAGGGGAAACTGGGGTGGGCAAGGAAGTATTTGCTGGCTCCATACATAATGAGTCCCGCAGACATATGAATCCTTTCATTGCTATAAACTGCGCTACTATACCTGACACTTTGTTAGAATCTATTCTTTTTGGTTATGAAGAAGGAGCTTTTACAGGGGCCAATAAAGGTGGAAAAATTGGTTTATTTGAGAGGGCACACAAAGGAACAATATTTTTAGATGAGATAGGGGATCTACCTTTACAGCTACAAGCAAGGTTACTCAGGGTCCTTGAAGAAGGTGAGTTGATGAGGTTAGGTGGAGATGAAATCATATCTGTTGATGTAAGAGTAATTTCAGCTACTAATATGGACTTGCAGCAGTTAGTAGAGCAAGGGAAGTTCAGAGAAGATTTGTACTATAGATTAAATGTCTTTCAGATTACAATTCCCCCTCTTAGAGATAGGAGTAAAGATATTAAACATTTTATATTAGATTATTTAAAAAACGACGGGCACAGATTTATAACAGAAGATTTTCGAACATTTTGCTTGAATTATAGTTGGAATGGTAATCTAAGGGAATTGAAAAATGTAATTGAGTATATGACAACAATATCAGATAGTGTTTTATCCTTTGATAATCTACCTTTACACCTTAAGGTAAAGGAGAATTATGTAAATAATAAGTATGATGGAAGTATTCTTCTATTAAAACTTATCTACTATTTGAACATTAGTGGAGGTTCTACTGGTAGGAGGACCTTACATTATGCTTTTTCAAAGTTGTTTTATGAGATATCCGAAAATGAAATAAGGGCCTTAATAAGCAACTTGTCTGAAAAAGAAATGATAGAAGTAAATAAGGGAAGAGAAGGAAATATAGTTCTTCCTAAAGGGGTCTCATATTTGGAGGGGAATGGCTATATAGATAATAGTATAAAAGCAGAATTTTTAAGTAAATTGAGGGATTTATAAAATCCTTTTCAACTTAAATTTTTATGAGGGTAGGTGGTTGATGATAGGTAGATAATGATTTTTTTGCTTAATTGATTTAAAAAATTTACTTAGGAGGGTGTTTATGTACGGTCAATTTATTGGTAGTTTAAGTGGATTTCTTTATACTTGGGTATTGCCACTACTATTAGTTGGTGGAGGAATTTATTTTACCTTTAAGACTAAATTTGTTCAGATTAAGCAATTAGGGGAGTCAATAAGGATAATATCCGAACCTGCAGCAGATGATAAGTCTATGTCATCATTCCAAGCTCTTATGATATCTACTGCTTCTAGGGTTGGTACGGGAAATATAGTAGGGGTATCTACAGCTATATGTATAGGAGGAGCAGGCTCTGTATTTTGGATGTGGATTGTTGCTTTTGTAGGTGCAGCATCAGCTTTTATAGAGAGTACTCTCGCACAAATATATAAGAGACGTGACAAAGACGGTGCATCCTACGGTGGTCCAGCATATTATATTGAAACAGCATTGAAAAATAGGAAATTAGGAATAGCTTTTGCAATAATTTTGATCTTAACATATGCATTTGGATTTAATGCACTTGCAGGGTATAATATAAATTCTGCATTTGCTACTTATGATTTTTACAACCCAGATACAACGCCAATAATTGTTTGTGGAGTGTTAGCAGTATTAGCCGGCTATACTATTTTTGGTGGTGGTAAGAGACTAAGTCAAATTACTTCCCTATTAGTTCCAATAATGTCAATTATTTATGTAGTAGCAGCACTTATCGTAATAGTTATGAATTTAAACCTTGTTCCAGCAATGTTTGTTGACATATTTAGAGGGGCTTTTGATTTTCCAGCTATATTTGGTGGATTTGCTGGTTCTGCTATAATGATGGGATTAAAGAGAGGACTTTACTCAAATGAGGCAGGTATTGGTTCTGCACCAAATGCAGCAGCTTCAGCTGATACATCTCATCCTACAAAACAAGGATTAGTTCAAATGATGGCAGTTTACCTTGATACATGGGTAATTTGTACAGCAACTGCTTTTATGCTTTTAGCATCTGGTATTGCTCCTAGCCCAGAATTAGCTGGCGCACCTTATAATGTAGCAGCCCTAACCAATGTATTTGGTAGCTTTGGTCAACATCTTTTCACTTTCGGATTATTCTTATTTGGATTTACAACCTTATTAGGTAATTATTTTTACTCAGAGGCAAACTTGAGATTCATCGGCGGTGGAAACTTAAGTAAAAGTACTTTAACAATATTTAGAGCTGTAGCAGTTATTGTAATATTTGTTGGAACTGGATTAGAGTTTGGAGTTGCATGGGATACTGCAGATGTTCTTATGGCAGCAATGGCATTAATCAATATTCCTGTAATCTTTATATTAAAGGATGTGGCTATTGATTGCTTGAATGATTATACTAAGCAAAAAAGGGAAGGAAAAAATCCAGTATTTAGAGCTAAGGATATTAACTTAAAAGATGATGTAGATTTCTGGGAGGACAAAGTCAAAACTGTGTAAGAAAAAACTCTGCAAATTTGCAGAGTTTTTTAGACTGATGGGTAAATTCTTTCTTATAAATTAAAAAAACTTTTAAACACTGTAAGACTAGTATTAAACTACATGTTGGGAAAACGTTATTTTGGGTATATATAATAAGATTACAAAAAAATTCTTAAGGGGGAGAAGTATGTTTAAACAAAACAAAAGATTTATTAGTGTAGCGTTAGCATTGTTTATGGTTTTAGGTATTATGTTCCCATCTATGGCTTTTGCTGATGCTGAAGAAGTGCATTTGACTATCTTAGGGACTACGGATATTCATGGCAATATCTATAATTGGTCCTATGAAGACAACAAAGAGACGGATAATTCTGGACTTGCTAAGGTTTATTCAGTGGTAGAGTCAGTCAGAAAAGAAAACCCTAATACGATACTTATTGACAATGGGGATACTGTTCAAGGTACTATATTGTCCGATGATTTGTATAATGCGAGATTAGAACTTAAAAATCCTGTAATTGACGTAATGAATTTTATGAAATATGATTCAATGACATTGGGAAACCACGAGTTCAACTTTGGTTTAGAATTAGTAGACAAGATAATTGAAGAAGCAGAATTTCCTATATTAGCTGGAAATGCTACTTATAAAGAAGATGGTTCCTATTTAGTAGAGCCTTACACTGTAGTAGAAGTTGCGGGAGTTAAGGTTGGAATTGTTGGATTAACGAATCCAAATATACCAAAATGGGATGGACCTAAGGTTACAAACTTAGACTTTGAAGGATTAGCAGGCTCTGCTGAAAAAGTTGTTAAAGAATTAAAGGCAAATGAAGATGCTGACTTGATTGTTGCAAGTGTTCATGCTGGATTTAATGAGGATTATGGTGATGATGGTGCTAGTGCAGTAATAGATAGGGTACCTGAAATTGCAGCTTTGTTAATTGGACATGATCATGTTCAAATAAGTGAAAAATACAAAGATACTGTAGTAGGTGCAGTTAAAGATACTGGTGGTAGTATTGTAAGATTTGATTTGAAATTTACAAAGGAAAATGATGCATGGGTATTAGTAGATAATCAAGTTAGTATTATAGATGTTTTGGAGTATGAAGCTTCTGAAGAGCTAAAAGAATATGCTAAGGAATATCATAATAAGACTATAGAGTTTATAAATGAAGTAATTGGTGTAGCTACGGAAGATTTTATACCTGAATCAGAAATAGTTGGTATACCAGAGGCTCAAATTAGAGATACAGCGGTTATTGATTTAATAAATAATGTGCAATTAGAGGCCACTGATGCCGATATTGCAGGAGCAGCTTTATTCCAACAAAATTCTAATATTAAAGCAGGGGATATCACCTATTCAAATATATTCGATATTTATAAATATCCAAATACATTAATAGGTGTAGAAGTAAATGGTTTGGAATTAAAAAATTATATGGAATGGTCAGCTAGCTATTACAATACCTTTAAAGAAGGAGATGTAAATATTAGCTTTAGTCCAGATATTAGAGGATACAATTATGATATGTTCCAAGGCCTAGACTATAAGGTAGACATATCTAAGCCTGTGGGAGAAAGAATTGTAGAATTGAAGTTTAATGGTGAAGAAGTCAAAGATACAGATACATTTAAATTAGCGATAAATAATTATAGATATGGTGGACTGAAAGCTCAAGGCATCATCAGTGGGGAACCATACTTTGAATCAGACCCTAAATCCTTAAGAGCATATATTGCTGATTATATTAGAGAAAAGGGAGAGATATCTCCAGAGTTTGATGATAACTGGGAAGTTATAGGTGCTGAATTCAATCATCCACTTAGAGATTATGTTATAGAAGAAATAAATAAAGGCACTATATTAGTTCCAACTTCAGAGGATGGAAGAAGCTATAATGCCAAAGCCATAAATATATATGAACTAACAGAAGAAGGGTTGATCCCTGAAGAACTATTAAGAGAAGAAATACCAGTAGAACCTCAACCAGCAGCTCCAGAAGTTAAGCAATATGAAGTAAAAAAGGGAGATGTTCTATGGAGAATAGGTATAATGCATGATACAACCTGGCAAGTATTGGCTGAATTCAACAAATTAACTAACCCACACCTTATATATCCAGGACAATTAATCAATATACCTTATTAAAAGATAATATAAAAACTGAATAAAAAATACCCTAATGAGGCCTATATGTTAGTTAACCTAGCATATAGGTCTCTATTTTTCTTATCCATGAATAATTTTGATTAAGGATTTCATACTAATAATGAGGTGAAATTATGGATGAGAAAAACAATAAATTTACGAAAATTGATAAATTAGTGCAAAAGAACTATTCATTTGTCGGGGCTATTGGCACATATCTTAATATTGAGCCTGGTGATATCTCCCATACTGAAGCTGAGATTAATATTATGAAGAAAAAAGAAGAAGATAAATTTAAAAAAACTAGAAATTGAAGATTATCAATTATTTTCTTATTCTTCACATTAAAGTAAAACTAATATATAATAAGCCTATATTAATTTGATAGGATGATAGATGTGAGAATAGACTTTGAAGATTTTTCTATAGAATGTAATATTCAATATGGGAAGCGAAAAAGGCTGATGATTAGTATTGATCCAAGCGGATTTATAACTATAAAGGCACCCAATAATACTCCGGAGGAAAAGATAATAGAAGCTGTAAAGCCTTTGGGAAATAGAATTAAGAAAAAGTTAGAAGAGCTTGAAGTGTTAAGGTCGGAGTTTAGTCCGAAGACCTATGATGGAGAAGGGAAATTTCTTTTTCTTGGCGAGGAATATCCATTGAATCAGTTAATAAATACTGATGGATTAAATGAAGAAGAGCAAAAAAATAGTCTTAAAAGGTACTATATTTCAAACTTAAAAAGGATAATAGATGAAAGAATCAAAGTATATGAACAACAATTAAGACTTACTCCAAAGGAATTTAAGATAGACGAATCAAAATCAAGATGGGGCAGTTGTAGCTCTGAAAGAAAGTTAACCTTTAACTATAGGCTTGCTATGGCACCAATAGAGTGTATAGATTATGTTGTGGTTCATGAGCTTTGTCATCTAAAGCATATGAATCACGATAGGTCGTTTTGGAGACTTGTGGGAAGCATACTGCCTGATTATAAGGAGAGACAGGAGTATCTGAAGAAGTATGGTCAGTTTCTTACTTTATAGTGGACATGAGGGCGAGTTCACTCCATCAAAACATCTATATAATACAAAACAGGGTCCATAATGGGCCCTGTTATATTCTAGAATCAAGCAAAAATAAAATAACCAAAATCATTATGGCAGTTTCAAAAAAATCAGAATCGGAAGTAGTTTTTGTCTTAGCTGCTTTTACTATAGAATCTTCCATTTTTTCTATCTCATTTATCTTATTAAGATCAGTCCACTTTTCATTTCCAAATAGTTTCTTTAGATTTAGCATACCTGCCCCTTGATGATCTTCTGTATCTTTTAAATCAATACAAGAATTTATTAGTAATGCCTTTACTTGAAGAGGTGTTAGATTACCATATTCGTTAAACAATAATGCTATAGTTCCAGAGACTAAAGGAGTTGCCATAGATGTGCCGCTTAATGGAACATAGCTATCAAGTTTATTACTTGATAAAGAATTAATATTTACACCAGGTGCTACTAAATCTGGCTTTTTAATACCATCCAATGTAGGACCACGGCTTGAAAAATCAGCGATAGTATCATCAGAAGTATCTACAGTTCTTTTATCATCTACAGCTCCTACGGTGATAACATTTCTATTAGTACCTGGTGATAAAATAGTTCCCTTAGAAGGGCCACTATTTCCCGCTGCAACAACAACTACTAATCCTGCTTTAATTGCCATATTTACAGCTTTACATAATGGATCATTTTCACAAGTACTATTAGCTGGAGTACCGATAGATAGATTGATTATTTTTGTATTATATTGATCTTTAGTTTCAATCACATAAGAAATAGCTTCTATAACTTTAGAGGTTGAGCCTCCGCCGTTCCTATCAAGAGCCTTAACTGCCAATATATTGGATTTAGGTGCAACGCCAACATATCTTCCTCGAGATGCGTATCCATTACCGGCTATTATGCCTGCTATGTGAGTGCCGTGACCATTGTCATCATATGGTCTACTTTGATTGTCAATAAGATCCTTAAAACCTATAATTCTATTTCTAGGTCTAACCAAATCATAATGTGGAGAAACTCCTGTATCTATAATTGCAACAGTGACTCCTTCTCCTTCGAATCCCTTATCATGGGGGAAATAAGTTTCCATACTCTGATTTGCAATATCTAATAGAGTATATACTTTGGAATCAAAACTAATATAATCGATATCAGGATCCCTTGATAGCTTATAAATCAAATTAGTTGGAAGATATCCTGAAAAGGCATCAATTATTGGTAGATTAGGTTCTATGGATTCTGTTAGATTTAAAACAGATTGTCTTGTATTATTGCTATCTTCCTTAAATTGAACTATAACAGGCACTTCTTCACTTGATTGTGCCATGATTTTTGCATTTAATATGGGACAAAGCTTGTCATATTTTGATCGTCTCACTATTACCACCTTCCTCTTATTATTCTATGCTTAGTTAAATTAATATGTTCCGATTCATATAATTATTAATGATTGAGGAAGGGATATAGAAAAATAGCTACCATAAAGGTAGCTATTAAATTATCTATTTATTTTATGTTTTATTTCAAGATGTTTCTTTTCACCTATTTTATAAAGAATCTCTTCTTCTTTTGTAGTTACTTTTAGTGCTGGAACTTTACTAGGTGTCCAATCTACTAAATGAACCATGGTTGTAAAACCAGAAACAGCTAATTTTGGATTAGAAAAATCTACAAAATCATGTACATATATGTGAATGACTATTTCCATTGATGATGTTCCAACGTAGATTAATTGGCCAATTACAGTTATTATATCACCAACATTAACAGGTTTGTGAAACTCAATATCATCAAATCTTTTTGTAACTAATCTTCCCTTACAATGTTTTCTTCCCACAATACCAGCAGTATTGTCCATAATCTTCATTAACTCTCCACCGTGGATTGTACCTTGTGGGTTTAGCATATTAGGCTGCATAATCAGCTCACTCTGTGCCCTAGAAAAGGATATATTTTTGTTAAGTTCGCTATATAGGTTATAATTCATTTAATTCCTCCGTGTATTAATTTATCTCAAAAAAAAGAAGACTAAGTTATTATACCATAGTCTTCTTTAAGTTAAAGATTTCTTAAAACTTTCTATCTATAAACTTATATAATTCACCAACGATTAATGGTATGAAGGCATACAATAGAATTGTTTGCCAGTTAACAAAGCTTAATGATACCGTATCAAATATTGGTTGCATAAATGGAACATATAGTACAAGTAGCATCAATAAGAATGAAAATCCAGTTCCCAGTACCATTGTTTTATTGCTAAATACACCGATTTTGAATAAGGAGTATCTTTGTGATCTACTTGAATAAGCTCTTAACAACTCAGCTGTTATTAACGTTGCAAAAGTAATAGTTCTAGCTAATGTTAAATTGTCAGGATATAGTCTTAAGGCTGTTGTATATGCTAATAGTGAAGATACACCTATTGCCAAACTTTGGACCAAAACTCCTGTGAATAATTGTTTATCCAAAATAGAGGTTTTAGAATTCCTAGGCATTCTTTCCATAATATCTGGATCCCCACTTTCAACACCTAGAGCCAATGCAGGGAAACTATCTGTAACCAAGTTTAACCATAGAAGTTGTATCGGTAAAAATGGAACTGGTAATTTCAACAATATACTTACAAATACAATTAAAATCTCACCAATATTACATGATAAAAGGAAGAATACAAATTTCTTAATATTATCATAGATAATTCTACCTTCTTCTACTGCAGAAACGATACTTGCGAAGTTGTCATCTGTTAAAATCAACTCAGCTGTATTTTTGGCAACATCTGTACCAGTAATACCCATGGATACACCAATATCAGCTTTCTTAAGTGCCAAGGCATCATTTACACCGTCACCAGTCATAGCTGTGACCTCTCCATTAGCCTTTAAGGCAGACACGATTCTTACTTTATGATCTGGAGATACACGAGCAAATACCTTAGTATTTTTAACTACTTCTTGTAGTTCTACGTCACTTAATTTATCAAGCTCAGCACCCATCATTGCCTGGCTTTCATTTTCTGCCATGCCTAAATCTTTTGCTATGGCAAAAGCTGTTTCTTTGTAGTCACCAGTTATCATGATAGTGTCAATTCCAGCTTTTTTACATAATTTAATAGCTTCTTTGACTTCTTGTCTCGGTGGATCTATCATACCTACAAGACCAACAAAGATCATATTGTTTTCATTATTTTCTGGAGAGATATCCTTTGGTAATTCATTATATTCTCTATATGCAGCGGCTAATACTCTAAGGGCCGATTTAGAGAATGTACTATTTACTCCTAGTACTTCTGCTTTTAATTCATCAGTAAATGGAATAACTTTTCCACCAATACTGATATGACTACATCTATTTATTATGATATCAGGAGCTCCCTTTGTGAAAGATACGATTTTTTCAGGAATATAATTTTTATGAAAAGTTGTCATCATCTTTCTTGCTGAATCAAATGGAATTTCTTCAATCCTTGGATAGGATTCATTTATAGATTTTTTGGTGATATTGGCCTTTCCAGCTAAGGTAACAAGTGCACCTTCTGTTGGATCTCCAATCACTTTATATCCCTCAGGGGTTTCTTCCAAGGAGGCATCGTTGGCTAATGACGCAATGGATAATAATGTTTCCAAATCACCTATTGAATTAGGGTCGATTGTTTCATTATCCTCTTTGAATTCACCTACTGGTTCATATCCGCCTCCAGTAATATCTAATATCTTTCCATCTGTATAGACTTTAACAACAGTCATTTCATTTTGGGTAAGAGTACCAGTCTTATCTGAACAAATAACAGTTGTAGAACCTAATGTTTCAACAGCTAATAATTTTTTAACTATTGCATTTCTTCTAACCATTTTATTCATACCTAATGATAATACAATGGTTACTATAGCAGGTAAACCTTCTGGAATAGCTGCAACAGCTAAAGATATGGCAACCATAAACATCTCAAGGATTTCTCTACCTTGAAGAAGTCCCACGGCAAATACAGCAATACAAATAAATATAGTTGCTATACCTAAGAATTTACCCAATTGGTTTAATTGTTTTTGTAATGGGGTGGATTCATCCCCATAGGATTGTATGGCAGTTGCTATCTTACCTATTTCAGTGCCATGTCCAGTTTCTACTATGACCCCTGTAGCTCTACCATAAGTAACTATAGTGCTCATATAGGCCATATTTTCCCTATCACCTAATGATGCATCTTCTGATGTGGAGTAATTGGCATCTTTTTCTACTGGCACAGATTCTCCAGTTAGTGAAGCTTCTTCAATTTTCAAATTTGAAGACTCAACGAGTCTTATATCTGCGGGAATTATATCTCCTGCTTCCAATAATACGATATCACCAGGTACTAAGGTACTTGAAGGAACTACTTCTACATGCCCGTTTCTCATAACTTTAGCAGTAGGTGATGCCATTTGCTTCAAAGCCTCTAAGGCTTTTTCAGCTTTACCTTCCTGGTAAATACCTAAAAGTGCGTTAATAAAAACAATTGCTAAAATTACAACAGCATCGGTTCTTTCACCGACAATAAAGGATATGATAGCTGCTCCAATTAAAATCAGAATTAGGAAGTCTGAAAACTGCTCCTTTAATTTTGTTAGGAAGCTTTTTCCCTCTTCCTCTTGTAATTCATTGTGACCATACTTTTGTAACCTTGACGTAATTTCATCATTGGTTAAACCGCTTTCTTGGTTGGTTTCAAGTTGAGATATCATCTCATCCTTACTTAACTTATACCAATCCATATTATCATGCCTCCTCAATTAATATTAGTATACCTTATTTACAAAAAAACAAACAAAAAAGACCCTTGTTTAAAGAATATTTTCCTTAAACAAAGGTCTTGCTTCCTAGATAGTAGGTAGTTAGCCGGGTTTCCCGTGTTGACGGCTAACTGATTTATAAGCTACTCCCCTTATATATTTTATATTATATAGGAATTAAATGTTAAATGCAATAATTATTTTTTAAATAAGCTATATGGAATTAATATGAATTGACTTTAATCCATAATTATTAGATAATTTATATAAGCATTGCTAAAAAAAATGGAGTGATATAAATGAGTGGTAAGGTATTAGTTATAGATGACGAAAAGCAAATTGCTGACATAATAAAGTTCAATCTTGAAAAGGAAGGATATACAGTACAAACTGCAAATGATGGACAAGAAGGCATTGATAAAGTGCATCAATGGAATCCTGATCTGGTAATACTGGATATAATGATGCCTAAGAAAGATGGGTTTCAGGTTTTAAAGGAAATCAGAGTCAAATATCATTTTCCAGTTATAATGTTGACAGCTAAGGAAGAGGAAGTGGATAAAATATTAGGACTTGAGTTAGGAGCAGACGACTATGTGGTTAAACCATTTAGTATGAGAGAGCTTATTGCTAGAGTAAAGGCTAATATTAGAAGGATAAACTTTTCTAATCAAGAAGCTGCAAATGAGCTAATCGTTTCAGGGGAATTATCTATTGATGTAAATAAGTATGAAGTTAAGAAAAATGGCACTATAGTAGAACTTACACTTAGAGAATATGAGCTTTTAAGGTTTTTAGCATCTTCTAGTAACCAAGTATTTTCTAGAGAACAATTACTTGAAGAAGTATGGGGATATGAATATTACGGAGATATTAGAACAGTAGACGTAACAGTTAGAAGACTTAGAGAAAAAATCGAAGACGATAAAGGTGAATTTAAGTATATACTGACTAAAAGGGGAGTAGGGTACTATTTCAGGAGGGGCTAGTTATGTTTTCCAGCATAAAGTGGAAATTTGTATTAGTATATTTTTTGCTTGTTTTTATAGCCATGGCAATAGTTGGAGTGTTTATAATTGATAGATTACAGGAACAACAAATAAGTAATATAACCAATAATATGGAACAATATATAGTAACGCTGGAAAGTAGCTCCAGCTATATAGCCTCTGATAATTGGCTTGAAAATAGAGAAGAGATTCAAGGATATTTAGATGAATGGAGAATAGGAGCTACAGAATCCTTATATGTAATATATGATGAGGAAGTACCGACAATAATAGCTTCAACGTCCAAGAGAAATGTAAATATCATAGGACAAAATGCACTTTCTTATAAATACACGAATCCAGAACTGATACTGGATGCATTTCAAGGAGAGCCAGGAGATGCGGCCATAAAGGAATTAAATGAGGATAGGACCAATAAACATTTTGTATACCCAGTTATTTCGGAGACTGGAAAGGTTCGAGGGGTATTATATATGACATCTGATTTATCAGATGTATTTAATACCGTAAATGAATCTAAGGTAATATTGACCAATGCTACAATATTGGCATTGTCTATTACTGTATTATTAGGCTTTTTAATATCTAGTAGTATAACAGTACCAATTAGAGATGTGACCAAAAAAGCTGAGAAGATGGCTAAGGGGGACTTTGATCAATCTGTAGAAGTCAAGTCTAATGATGAAATTGGCCAGCTGGCAAGTATGTTCAATTATTTAACATTAAAGTTAAAAAGCACAATAAATGATATGGATTTAGAAAGAAGTAAATTAGATACAATATTTAAGTATATGGCTGAAGGAGTTATAGCAGTTGATAAAGACAATAATTTAATTCATGCTAATTTGGTTGCTATGGATATTTTAAATCTTAAAGAGCAAAATATAGGTAATTCTTTTGATCTAAAAGATATCAACTTAGGAAATATTGACTACCAAAATCAAGAAGATTTAGAAGGTAGTGAAATTATTGGCATGGGTGATGAATTTTACAAGGTAAAGCACGCCCCTTTTAAAAATGAAGAAGGTGGTATCAGTGGTTTAATTATTGTGTTTCAAGATATAACCAATGAGCATAAACTAGATAATATAAGAAAAGAGTTTGTGGCCAATGTATCCCATGAATTAAAAACACCTATAACCACTATAAAGTCTTATACAGAAACCCTTATTGATAGTGAATTAGATAGAGAACTAAGCGAACGATTCTTGGGTGTTATAGATTCAGAGTGTGATAGAATGGCTAGACTTGTTCGGGATTTGCTTCAACTTTCAAATTTAGACTACCAAAAAACAAAGTGGAAAAAGGCAGATATCTCATTAGAAGATACAATAAAGGATTCGATTATAAAGCTAGATTTATCATTTAAAGAAAAAAATCAAAAAATAAATCTAAATATAGAAGAAAATTTACCAAAAATTACAGTGGATAAAGATGGTATTGAACAGGTAATATTAAATTTATTATCCAATGCAAATAAATACACAGAATCCAACGGAGAGATAGATATTAACTGTCACCTTGAAGATGAAAATGCAGTAATAACTATTAAAGACAATGGCATTGGAATTTCGGAAGTAGATCAAAAAAGGATATTTGAAAGATTTTATAGAGTAGAAAAAGGACGCAGTAGAGAGCTTGGAGGAACGGGATTAGGACTATCCATAGCCAAGGAAATTGTAGATGCACATAATGGTAATTTAAACCTTTCTAGTAGATTAAATGAAGGGACAAAAGTTAGTATTGAGCTGCCAATAAATAGGGTGTAACTTATTCTTAACTGTGTTGTAATATATTTGTAATATAATTATTATATAATAATAATAGATAATTATAGGTAGATAGGAGGTATTTAAGTGTTGAAAAAATTTGTGACTTGTATGTTAATAGTCCTAAGTATTGTAAGCATCGGTTTATTTAGCGACCAGACTTATGCTACAGAAGTGGATTCTAGCAAATACGAGGTATTAAATCCAACTAAAAGCTCATTTTCTATAACAGATAAGGTTTATTTGATCAATGGAAAAGCTCCTACTGGTACAGATGTTACAATTGAAGTTTATGGAACAACTGATCTTACAAAGAAGAGTTTTAATCTAGACCGTCTACCTTCAGAAGATGATTATATAGAAATATTTTCTGAAACAGTAACTTCAGGAAATATGGGATTTTTTCAAAAACAAATAGATTTAGTAATGGGAATTAATAAGGTAGTAGTTGACTTTGATATAGAAGGTATCGAAGTTAAGGAATATATCATATTTGTATATGATAAGTCTATTACTGAAAATAGTATTATAAGTCCAAATGATAATAGATTTGGTGGATTAACACAATTAAGGAAATAATGCTTACCAGGATGGGAGATGTGATTTAAATGAAAGAAAGGTTAAAGACTTTTCTACTAATATTCTTGGTAAGTATTAGTATGTTATTAGTTAAAGATTTGTGGCTTCAACCCCCTGATCAATTGATCAGAATGGTTACAGAAGATAGGGTTAGTGATGAATATTCTTATGTCTTATCTGATATGATTGCCCCAAATAAGTATTTATTAAATTTTAGTGAGTCCAATCATACTACTCTGTATGAAGATTCTAAATATGGTATGTGGTCAAAATCTAGGGACAATTTAATAGAAGCCTTAAGTTCAGAGGACATAGAAATAAGTGAAATTACCAATGATGAATATCTAAGCTATCATGATGTAAAATCTGTAATATTCTATTTCTCAGATGATACCAATACTTACATTTTAACTAGGGCTTGGGATATTAAAAACCCAAATAGTATAGTGGATATTATGCCTAATATAGACAGTATTTATATTTATTTAGGTAGTAGTAGTCCTTTTTTTATTTTTTCTCATGGGGAAAAGCACTTAGTGGCTAATGCCAGTGGTATTGATACTTCTTTATTGAAAGAAGAGATAGATGAAATTATTGCAGAAGAAGAGCACATCAACTATCACTCCATCAAAGAGTTTGGGGTAAAGAGCAATATATTTATACCTCTTGAGATTGACTATTCATTACCAGAGATATATGTAGCGAATGATTTGTTCTCATATACCAATAAAGAAAAAGAGCAATTGGCAGAAAAGTTTATTGAAAATGACATAGCCTATATAAGACAAATAGTAGAAGGCAATGGGTCTACTATATATGTATATAATCAGCAAGTACTAAAACTGAATACCAATGGTACAATTGAATATTTTCAGGCTTAAGAAAACACAGTAACTGAAAGAAATCTATTTTTAAGTCTATCAACTGCTGCAGACTTTTTATCTCATAAGGCAGATGTTGAGAAAGGAATGTATCTAGCGGGGACACAAGAAATAGAACAAGATGGAAATCAAGGATATCGATTATATTTTAGATATAGAGTAAGGGGTATACCAGTTATACTTGGGAACAAAGAGGTTGGAGAATACGTAACGATTGAAGTATTTAACGATCATGTAAGAAGCTATAAATATTATGCAAGAAGAGAAATGAACAAGATTCCAAATAGAATAATTGAAGAAGAAAAGATGTTAGCAGCTTATGATGTAATAGATAAAAATTACAATTATTTTGCACAAATTTATTTAAGAGATAATAATTTGGTGGAAGAAGAAGTAACTTTGAATATTACGAATGATGTTCTAGCATCTATTGAAGACATTACTCTTGCATATTTTGATCCATGTTTAATGGAACAAGATGAAAAACTAATTCCTGTTTGGGCCATTAGATATAATGGTACAACTTATGCATTTAATGCATATAATGCTATTTTAGTCTATGAAAGATAAAAGGTGAGTTAAATGGATTGGTCTAAAGCGAAAACAATTTTAATAATATCTTTTATTGTGGTAAATCTTTTACTAATTTTAGCATTATTCAATACAAATGAAACAGTGGAGACACTTGTTAGTGAGGAATTTGTAGAGGATTCTATTAGACTATTATCAAATAAGGATATCATTGTTCCCACGGAAATACCAAGGGAGATTCCTAGTCTTCAAAGTTTAATAGTAGAATATGAGGATTTTAATACTCAAGAACTTAATGAAAAGTTCTTTGATGGAAATGGTAAGATTTCTATTAAGAGTGATGG
This sequence comes from Tissierella sp., assembly GCA_012735585.1. Lineage (GTDB taxonomy): Bacteria > Bacillota > Clostridia > Tissierellales > Tissierellaceae > JAAYTL01. The sequence goes on along the minus strand of JAAYGX010000118.1, from coordinate 15,462 downwards.
TTTTGTAGAAATTGAAGATAAAAATGAAAAATTGACGATACTAAATAGCAAACTTTTAATCTATGAGTCTAATAAAACAGAGGATTCTAAAGTTTTGCATAACAATGATGATGCAATAGAAGTTGCTACGAATTATCTAAAGGATTTAAAATTTGACACATCAGATATGAAATTATCACATATTAGAGAAGGAAATGATAGGTATCATTTAGAATTCTCAAAGATATATAATGAAAAGTATTTAGAATCTGCCTTTACAAACATCCAACTGGATAATACTGGCATCACAAAATTTGAACGTCAATGGCTAAATGTTATTGAGGTTGGAGATACACCAATATTTATAAGTAGTGCACCTAAGTCCATGTTGGGATTACTAAGTATGAATCAAGTCTATGGAAAAACTGTAAAAGATATATCCCTAAGTTATTACTTTGAACCAGAAAAACATGATTATATTCAAAATCCCTTAGAAGCAAAACAAGGAAAAACAATACCAGCATGGAGAATTCAGTTTGAAGACGGGCATAAGGTATTTATAGATAATTATTAAAGGAGATTAGTCTCCTTTTTTTTTATGACCTAACCCAATTTACAGTGGTTTTCTGTAAATTGATGGTAGGTCAAACGCAAAGAATTCCTAATTCATGCGAATGTACGCCCTACGGGCACTCCGGAACAAAATCCTACGGAGTAAATAAAGGTTGTGAGCAAATGAATTAGATTAAATTCGCCTGCGTAATATGTAAAGAGTTAAATAGAGTCTGAGGTACTAAGGGCACTGTTTTTTTAAACTTAAATAGTCTATAATATAATAGTTAGACTAGAATTGGGGGAAATTATACAATGGAAATAAAGTTTTGTTCATTATCAAGTGGTAGTAGTGGCAATTGCCAGTATATAGAAACAAAAAGTTCAAGGATTTTAATAGATGCAGGATTCAGTGGCAAAACAATACAGGGATTATTATCATCTATTGATGTAGACCCTACTACTATAGACGCAATATTTGTAACCCATGAGCATATAGATCATACAAAGGGCGTAGGAGTATTATCAAGGAGATTTGGTATACCAATCTATGCTAATGAAGATACATGGGTAGGTATGGAAAGAACCATAGGTAAAATAAAAGAAGAGAATATAAAGATTTTTACAACAGAAAAATATTTTGAAATAAAGGATATAACAGTATATCCTTTAGGTATATTTCATGATGCAGCTGACCCTGTTGGATATATCATTCATAATAAGAATAAAAAAATAAGTGTTGTAACGGATACAGGATGGGTAAATGATAATATGATAGATAAAATCAAAGATTCACACCTATATTTTATGGAATCCAATCATGATATCACCATGTTAAAGGAAGGAAGCTACCCTTGGCCACTGAAACAGCGAATATTAAGTACTAAAGGACATTTATCTAATGATGATTGTGGTAGGATACTAGGCAATATTCTTAAGGGCAATGGTGAGATCGTTTTGTTAGGTCATTTAAGTCAGGATAATAATGTCCCTGATTTAGCATTAGAAACAGTTAAAAACTGTATATTAAGTCAGGGAATAGATATTGAAAAGGATATAGTATTAGGGCTTTCCCACAGAGATAGAGCGACTGAAATATTTTGTTTAGAATAAGTACAAATTGGAGGCGTTCAAATGGATAATGACAATGATTTTGGCAATTATAGTAATTATAACTATCAAAGCTATAATAGACCACCTAAGAAACCCAGATTTTTTTCTTATATTGTTGTAGCTCTAGTATCTGCAATTATAGGAGGAATAGTATCTTCATATATAGCACCGACTTATATATATGGCAGGATATTACCAATTCCTGGTATATATCAAAATATAGGCAATAATAGCCCTATAAATGAAATCATAATCAATCCATCAGAAAACATAAATACAGTAACAGCGGTAGCTAAAAAGACAATGAGTTCTGTAGTTGGAATTACTACAGTTGTAGTCACCAGGGATTGGATTTGGGAAAGAGCAGAGGAAGGTGTGGGATCAGGAGTTATAATTGATCGTAGGGGATATATATTGACAAACTCTCATGTAATAGGGGATGGAAACGCAAAGAGTATCAATGTTTTGTTTGAAAATGGAGATACCTTAGCAGGAGAAGTCTTATGGTATGATCAAATGTTAGATTTAGCTGTGGTAAAGGCAGAAGGTTTGGATCTTCAAGTTGCAGAGATGGGGGATTCTGATAATTTAGAAGTTGGGGAGCTGGCTGTTGCCATTGGAAATCCATTGGGACTAGACTTTCAAAGATCAGTAACATCTGGTGTCATAAGTGGTCTTCACAGGTCCATTCGAATTGATCAATATAATGTCATAGAGGATCTGATTCAGACTGATGCATCTATTAATCCAGGAAATAGCGGTGGACCTCTTTTAAATAGCCAAGGTCAAGTAATAGGAATCAATACAGCAAAGATACAAACAGGAGAAGGATTAGGATTTGCAATACCAATAAATCTTGTAAAACCCATAGTAGAAGAAGTAATCCAAGAGGGTGAATTTAACAGTGTATATATTGGTTTTACTGGGGAAGCTGTTGAGGTTTTTGAAAGAAAAGTAGGTATAAATTTAAGTTTAGAATATGGAGTTGTAGTACTAGAAGTAATTCCTGAATCAGCTGCAGCAGAGGCTGGACTAAAATCTTTAGATGCTATTATAGAGATTGATGATATACCAATTGAATCTATGACCAGTTTAAGAAAGATGCTATATAATTATAGAGTTGGAGACAGCGCCACTTTAAAAATCATAAGGGACGGAGAAGAAATGGAAGTGGAAATTACTTTCAAAAGGTTTTAGGATAAATTAATTTTTATTGGGTAGATATCCTATATGATAGGAGGAGATTTTATAATGACCGAAAGAAGAGAAGATATATTTACAATGCAAGGTAACCCAATTACCTTAATTGGAAAAGAGATAAAAGTTGGTGACAAGGGACCAGACTTCACCGTACTAAAAAATGATTTAACACCATATTCCTTAAAGGATGCAGGAGACAATATTAAGATAATTTCCGTATTACCTTCAGTTGATACAGGAGTTTGTGAACTACAAACTATTAACTTTAACGAAATGGCAGCAGACTTAGGCGATGTTGTTATATTGACATTATCAGTGGATTTACCATTTGCACAATCAAGATTTTGTGGAGCACACGGCATAGATAAGGTAATCACACTATCAGATCATAGGGATTTATCCTTTGGATTAAACTATGGATTTGTAATAGAGGAGCTAAGATTATTAAGTAGAGGTATCGTAGTTCTAGATAGGGACAATACAGTAAAATACGTGGAATACGTAAAGGAAGTAGGGACACACCCTGACTATGATAAAGTTTTAGAGGAAGTTAAAAAATTAATATAGTTGTTAAGAGGCGATGCAGATAGAAATATTTGTATCGTTTTTCTTTTTATGTACTTTACGCAAATTTAACTTGATATCATTGCCAGCAAAGAGTAAAATAAAGGTAATATATTACCTTTATTTTACCTAGGAGGAATGATATGGATAAACTGGAGAAATTAAAGGATATTGATAAGAGATATCGTATCTTTGGGATGTTTTTTTTACTTTCTACTAAACTTGAAACAATTGGAAATACATTTCTAAATGAACTTACTACTAAGCAATGGTTTTTAATGCTAGTCCTAACAAACTTTTTTGAAACTCCACCGACACTTAGTGAATTAGCTAATCAAATGGGGACGTCTCATCAAAATACAAAACAACTTGCTATTAAAATTCAAGAGAAGGGATTTTTAAGAATTGAAAAGGATAATGTAGATAATCGTGTATTACGCATAATTCCCACGGAAAAAATTCAAGAATATATAAAAATAAGAGAAAATATGGACCAGAAATTTATTGATGAATTTTTCAAAGTACTAACAAATGTAGAAATTAAAGAACTAGACAATATTTTATTTAGACTTATAGATAATATACAAAGTATTGAGGATAGAATAATTTATGAGAAGGTTTAAAAAGTGAAAAAAAGATTATTATTTTAATAGTCTTAATTTGTGTACTTGGATTGGGTGGATCATAATTAAATCCAAGATAATTAACAAAGCAAGTCAGATTACCATATCCAATTTAGATTTATCTAATATAGATGATGGGACTTATGAAGGTGAATACAATATAACTCCAGTAAAAGTAATTGAAGAAGTATTAGAAAACATAAAGTATATGAAATTATAATTTTAGAACACGAAAATGGATTTGGAGGAAAGGCAGAAACAATTATTCAAGATGTAATTGATAAACAGGATTTAAATGTTGATTTTATTTCAGGAGTTACTGTGAGTAGTAAAGTCATACTAAAAGCAATAGATATTGCTTTAAATAATTAATTGGAGGGAGATTATATGAATAGTATAGCTGTAATCTATACGTCAAAGTATGGAAATACTAAAAAATATGCACAATGGATAGCTGAAGAAGCTAAGGCAGATTTATATGAATCTTCAAAAGTGAAAATTAGTAATTTTATAAAATACGATACTATTATTTATGGTGGCGGATTGTATGCATCTAAAATCGCTGGTATTTCAATTATTACTAAAAATTATGAAGCATTAAAAGATAAAAACATAGTAGTTTTTACAGTAGGAATTGCCGCCACAGATAGAGAGGAAGTTTTTAGCCCCATTATAGAAAAGAACTTTTCTGAAGAAATGAGAAATAGAATTAAATTTTACCATTTACGTGGTGATATTGATTATAAATCACTGGGATTTGTACATAAGGCTATGATGGGAATGCTTAAAAAGGTAATTACTAAGAAAAAACCTGAGGATCTAACTGAAGATGATAAAGGAATTTTAGATACATTTGGAAGGAAAACAGACTTTATTGACAAAGCTACAATAGAGCCTATGTTACTTTTTTTAAGAAATAAAAATTAATTTAGTATTATATGTAATTTACCAACATTTCTAATTATCTCCTGGAGTAGAGGGGCAGAAGTATTGTTCCGCTTTGCAATATATAGTAGGGTGCAGGGAATTTAGGATTTTATATTACGAATCTGAATAATGAAACGGGATCTTTCAGTGAACTTAGGGCGGTCAAAGACTGCCCTTTATGCTATACTATAGTAAATAAATGTAATTGTAGGTGAGAAATGAATATAAATATTATAGCAGTTGGAAAGATCAAGGAAAAATACATACAAGAAGGCATCAAGGAGTTCTCAAAAAGATTATCCAGATATTGTAATCTAAGAATAATCGAAGTAGATGATGAAAAGGCCCCAGAGAACTTATCAAATAAAGAAATGGAAGTAGTCAAAGAAAAAGAGGGTCAGAAAATATTATCTAAAATTCCCCAAAATTCCTTTATTATTTCCCTGGAAATACAAGGAAGGGAAATTTCCTCAGAAGATTTGTCGAAAAAAATGGAGGATATCATGGTAAGTGGCATCAATGACATCACTTTTATCATAGGAGGCTCACTAGGGCTGTCGGATGAAGTTAGAAGTAAAAGTGATTTCAAATTATCCTTTTCAAAAATGACATTTCCTCATCAATTGATGAGGCTGATATTATTGGAGCAGGTTTATAGGGGATGGCGCATTATGAAAAATGAGCCTTATCATAAGTAGGATTGAAGGAGGTCTATATGAAAGTAATTGATTTATCCATGTCCATATATACCAATATGGAAGTTTTTCCAGGGGATCCTCAAGTAAAGATTGATGTAGTGCATACCTATGTAAAAAATACATGGGAACTTAGAGATATAAGTATGGGGTCACACACTGGAACCCATGTAGATGCTTATTCTCATATGCATGAAGATAAAGAGACTTTAGACCAGATACCTATTGATAGATTTTTTGGAAAGGCACAAGTCGTTGGATTATGCGAATCTTGGCCAAAGGAAATGGGCTTGTTCTTTATTGAAGATGTAGGAATAGATGAATTAAATAGGATCATTGATTTAAATCCTGGATTTGTAGGTGGAAATATTAGTGAAGATCTGGAAAGAGCTTTATTAGGAAATGATATTATTACATATACTGGGCTAGTGAACTTAGAATTAATACCAAAAGGAAAAACATTTATGTTCTATGGATTGCCTTTAAAGATTAAAGATGGTGATGGTTCTCCAGTGAGAGCCATTGGCATAGTTCAAGACTAGATATTATTTAAATACAATATAATTAATGGTATAATACAGAAAAAATATAGGAGAGGTTCTGCTATGACTAAACACAAGATCTATACAATGAGTTTTGCAAAAGTCTATCCCCATTATATTACAAAGGCGGAGAGAAAAGGCCGGACTAAAGCTGAGGTTGATGAAATTATCTCTTGGTTGACGGGATATGGCCAAGAAGAGTTGGAAAGGCAGCTTAAAAATGAGACAGACTTTGAGACCTTCTTTGCTGAAGCACCTGATATGAATTCTTCTAGGAAGCTAATCAAAGGTGTGGTCTGTGGTGTCAGGGTAGAGGATATCAAAGAGTCGACTATGCAGGAAATTCGTTATTTAGACAAGCTGATTGATGAATTGGCGAAGGGAAAAGCTATGGAAAAGATTTTGCGAAAATAATAAGAATGGATAAGGGACGATCACCGTACCCTGTCCATTTTTTATTTAAATCTATTGATAATTGCGACAATATAGTATAATCTTATATTAAATGATGAAAGTTGAGGATTTTAGATAAATTAAATGAGGTGGAACTATGAACGATGTATATAATAAATTTAAGGCTGATATTCATAGGGAATTAATCATTGAACTTGATAGTTTAGGACTTGTAAAAACGATTTCACCTAATAGTATAAACATTTTAGGGTATGACATTGGGGAAATTGTTGGGCTGAATATATTAAATTTTGTTGTGGGGGAAAATATCAAATTTGATAGGATTTACTACAAAGAAAATTTTGAAATAACTATGAAAATGAAAAATGACCAAGAGAAATCTTTTGATGCAGTAGTTAATTCGGTTTTAAATCAAGACCAGGAAGTAAATAGTATCTTCCTCTCTTTAATTCATATAGATAGCTTAGGAAAAACTAGCTTGGATAATAAAGAGTTTCTAAATATTTTGGAGTTATCTAAAGATATTATATATATGATACAAATAAAACCTGAGGTAAAGTTTTTATACTTGAATTCTGCAGTTGAGGAAATCATAGGGATAAAGGTTGAGGAACATTATCCTGACCCCTTAATTCCTTTTAAATGTGCCCACCCAGATGATAGAGAAATTTTTATGAAAAAGATGAATAATGAGTTGGATTATTCAAGGCCCATACAAGTAAGATATAGAAATATCCATGGAGAATATATCTGGTTAGAGGAATCTGTTATACCAATTTATGATGAGCAAAGAGAGCTAGTGGCTATAGCAGGATTCTGTAGAGATATCCAAGATAGAAAGGAACTAGAGGAGAATCTAAAGAAGATAGGTTACTACGATTGCCTAACAGAAATTAGGAATAGAACTTATTTTCAAAAGGAATTAGATAAATTAGATAGTCAAATTGATAAAGAAATAGGGCTTATTATATGTGATTTGGATAATCTGAAACAAATCAATGATACCTTAGGGCATCCTCAAGGAGATAAATTATTAAAAAATTTTGCTAAAATTATAGATAATTTTAGTTCGGAAAATACTATAAGTGCGAGAATTGGTGGAGATGAGTTTGCCATATTGCTAATAGGACAACCATATAATTGCCTGGAAGATATATATTTTAAATTACTTAAATCAGTTGAGAATTACAATAGTGTCAATACTAAACTTCCAGTAAGTGTTTCAATAGGTTTTAACTACTCACAAAGGTCACTTGGCAACACTCAAAGAGTATATAGTATTGCAGATAAAAAAATGTACCAGGAAAAGTTAGCCAATAAAGAAGCTTTTACCAACAATAGGAATCAAGAATTTGCACAATAAGATGGACATATGGAAGAGTCTCTTATTCATCACATAGCAAAAGCTGCCATTTATGGCAGCCTCAATATTATATCGCTTTTATCCCTTATCTCCATTTTTCTAAAATATTCATTCTCCATTGGGATCCATTCATTAATGAATCTATTAAGCATGAGCTCTCCATTTCTCTTAAGAATTCTTTCTATTTGAGTTTTCTCATCTATTTTTAGAAATATTTTTAAATCATAAATGTTTATAATTGAAGGATGCATAGAATAAACCCCTTCAATTATATTTAGTACTTTTGGTCTAATTTTACGAGTCTTATCTAGTTTAAGACTTTGACAATTGTAAGTTTGATATTCAAATTCTAAATTAGACTTTAGCCCATTTATAACTTCCATATTAAATCTTTCATAATCTATATTACCACCAACTTCATTTAATCGATGCTTAGTTTTTTGTTCTGGTCTTAAGAAAAAATCATCCATATGAAATAAATTGCTATCATACATAGAATTTATAAATTTAGCTAGAGTGCTCTTTCCTGCACCACTATTTCCTTCAATAGCAATACACATAAAGTCTGATTTTGAAATTAATTGATCTATACTCTCAAATATTTCTATGAGTTTTTTATATTCATTAACTTCATCAGGAGGCATATTTTTAAAAAATTCATTAGGATTCTTAATGAGGCTATTTAAATAGTTAAATTTCATTTTGTAAAATCACCACTTTCAAAAGTATAAACCAAGAAGGTATAATTTATAATTATAAGATTGATTAAAAGTATGTTAGCATAAATAGAATATAATTACAAGGATACTTATATATACTAAATATAGAAAGAGAAATCATATTATCATTTATAAAAAAATATAGACAATGGATTAATATCCATTGTCTATATTTATTCCCTTAGGGAAATACTCGGCCTCGAAGTACTACCTCACCTATTCGTTCAAATCCAGTTGGTCTGACCTCCACCCTTATATTTGGTAAAGTACCTCCAAAATCTAGAAAAGTAGTTGCTACCCAGTTCTGCCTGTCCTCAGTTGGCTCTAAATATAATTCAGCTAATGGTTCTGAAGTTCCTGAAGTTAATAAAGTTGCTACATAATTATTATACGGTCCGAAAGTATCGGGATCTGGTAGATTAATAGCTAATATGGTAACACGTTGAATAGGTGGGATAAATGCTGTTATTTCAAAAACTGAAGCTCCTGCTATAAAAAGTTGCTCCGCAGGTCCAGTTGGTAATAATGGATTTACTTCGATAAATTCTTGATTACCTTCACTAACTGTATTTGGTGTATTGTCTATCATACGATATCCTCCTTTATTTATATACTTCTATAATATGTTTTATAAAGAAGATGGTGATAAAAATCTTGTCCATGGCCTTGGTGTGTGTCTATTTACAAAGACGCTTTAATGTGGTAGCATAGATTCTATGTATTTATTGACAGATGATAATGAGGTGAGAAATTTGAATGGAAAATCTAAAGCATTAAAGGCAGCTTTTCCCCATACGATTCCTATATTTACCGGATTTATTTTTTTAGGAACTGCCTACGGAATATTGATGAATACTAAAGGGTACGGAGTTGGTTGGACTGTATTGATGAGTTTAATGGGATTTGGAGGTTCAGCTCAGTATGTTGCAATTACCTTCCTTACATCAATATTTAACCCTATTTATGCATTGTTGATGACTTTAATGGTAAATGCCAGACATATATTCTATGGAATTTCTATGCTGGACAAGTTTAAAGATACGGGAAAATTAAAGCCATTTCTTATTTTTGGCCTATGTGATGAAACATTTTCTGTAGTATATTCAGTAGATGCACCAGAGGGTATTAATAAAAGTTGGTTTATGTTTTTTATTACTCTTTTGAATTATCTTTATTGGGCATTGGGTTCAGCAATTGGAGGCTTATTAGGCTCAATGATCGAATTTGATACTAAGGGGCTGGATTTTGTATTAACTGCACTCTTTGTTGTAATTTTCTTAGACCAATGGAAGACAGGGAAAAATCGTAGACCGGCAATCATTGGTGTTTTATCATCAGTTATTTGTATAATTATTTTTGGGAGAAGCAATTTTATTATTCCTGCCATGATTACAATAATAGGGGTATTGACGTTTGCGAGAAAAAGACTTGCAGGAGATAATTGACAAGGAAGGTGGAAATAATGATTTTATCGTCTTTTCAGACTTTTATTATAATTTGTATGGTGACTATAGGAACCATGGTCACAAGATTCTTGCCTTTTATATTATTAAAGGGAGAAAGGGCAAATAATCCGTATATTACCTATCTAGGAAGGGTACTACCTTATTCTGCTATTGGTTTATTGGTAGTTTACTGTCTTAAAAATATTAATTTTAAAGATCCTGTAAATTTTCTTCCTGAATTAATCGCAGTTGTTTTTATTGCGATACTACATTTTTGGAAAGAAAATACACTACTAAGTATTGGACTGGGAACAGTCTTTTATATGATACTAGTTCAAATGGTTTTTGTATAAGATATAGAAAAAGTAGTACACTAAAATTACAATCAGTGTACTACTTTTATTTAATTGTTCAAAAAATCATATGCGAATTGAGCAGCTAAGGCTGAGCCCATGTATAGAGTAGATTCATCTACATCAAATTTATCATTATGATTATTGTAAATGGTGCCTATTTCTTCGTTATAGCATCCGATAAAACCATAGAATCCAGGAACCTTATCCATAAAGAAACAGAAGTCCTCAGCACCTAATAGTTTTTCCATCTTTGAAAGACTATCGCTGCCAAATAGATTTTCAGCTGCATTTTGAGCAATTTTATTTAGATTATCATGTTCATTAATAATTGGATTGGTTACATAATCATATTCTAATCTTGCTTTTACACCAAGTGCTTTTCCAGTATTCTCTATAATATTTCTCATTTCATTTTCTATTGTATTTCTTGCCTCTTTTGAAAAAGCCCTCGTAGTTCCTTCCATTACTACATGATTTGCAATAATATTAAATCTTTGACCACCATGAATAGAGCCGATGGTTACTACCATAGGATTCAGTGGATTGTTAATTCTGCTTACAAAACTTTGTAAATTCATAACTATAGATGAAGCAGCAAATACGGCATCTTTACCAAGATGAGGAGCAGAACCATGGGACGAAGCCCCTTCAACAACAATTTTAAATACATCACAAGAAGCCATTCTTTCTCCTGCTTCAAGGCTAAATTTACCCGCTTCTAAATCTGACCAAATATGAGTACCATAAACTGCATCTACATCATCTAAGTAGCCATTTTCAACATAGTATTTTGCACCATATCCAACCTCTTCTCCGGACTGAAACAATAGCTTTACATTACCCTCTAATTCGTCCTTTAAATCAACCAATATCTTTGCAGCACCTAATTGCATTGACATATGGCAATCATGTCCGCAAGCGTGCATATTACCGTTGGTAGATGCATATGGTTTGCCTGTATGTTCTTCTACAGGAAGTCCATCAATATCTGCCCTAAGCATAATAGTTTTACCTGGTTTTCCACCTTTAATTACCCCAATAGTACCTTGATAATTTGGAAATGTTATAATTTCGTCGATTCCCATATCCTGTAAGTCTTTTACTAAGTTCTTTGTAGTCTCATATTCCTGTAAACTAAGTTCAGGTATACTATGATAAAATCTTCTTCTGTCAATTACGTAAGCACTATATTGCTCAGATAGTTCTCTTATTTTCATTTAATTACCTCACTTTCATTTTATTTTATCTAAGATTAAGAATATATAAATTATATATATGCCATTGTTTAAAATGTGTATCATTATTAAGCATATAATACCCACGTATAAGTTTAAAGCAACTAAGATTATGTAAAATTTTTTTACAACTTCTTGAGTTAACATATTATATAACTAAAGTAAATAGTTTTCAAGTATGTGAAACGATTGCATAAAAATAATAGATAAATTTAATATAACTGGAAGTGAAGATTGATTTAAGAAGCTTTAGATGATATATTGAGTGTAGCAAAATCTATAGGAGATGAATAGTAAAAATGAAACATGAATGGAGAAAACATGAGAAAAATCTATATATACCTAAAGAAAAGCCTGAACTTATAACTGTACCAAAACATAAATTTTTAACCATAAAGGGTCAAGGGAATCCAAATACTAAGGAATTTTCAGATAGAATTGAGGCTCTTTACTCATTGGCTTATGGCATTAGAATGATGCCAAAACAGGGATATACCCCTGAAGGTTATTTTGAATATACAGTTTATCCATTAGAAGGGATATGGGATTTAACAGAAGAAGGAAGGAAATTAGATAATTTAAATAAAGAAGAGCTAGTATACACTATAATGTTAAGACAACCTGATTTTGTAAATGAAGAGATTGTAGAGAGAGCCTTTGAAAATGTAAGGAAAAAGAAACCACATAAATATCATAAGGATGTTAAATTTGAAGAAATAGAAGATGGCTTGTGTGTACAAATGCTTCATGTAGGACCATACGATAATGAGCATGAAACCTTTGATGTCATGAATAAATTTGCAATGGAAAATAATCTTGAAAGGGCTTCTTTATTACATAGAGAAATTTATCTTTCTGATTTTAGAAGGGTTGAAGCTGCAAAGTTAAAGACAGTTTTAAGATATAAGGTTATGCAAAATGGATAATATGTGACTTGGAGGCTTTTGCCATAGGTTCAGCTAGAAGAGAGTAGTACAAAAATTAAAAATAATAATTGCTTATAAAAAGGGTGAGTAAATGACTAAGACAAATAACTTAACAGAAGGGAATATACTTAAGGCATTATTTAAGCTTGCAATCCCTATTATGGGAACATCTTTTGTTCAAATGGCTTACAATATGACAGATATGATCTGGGTTGGTAGGGTTGGATCTAGAGCTGTTGCGGCAGTTGGTACAGCAGGTTTTTATACATGGCTGGCCATGGCATTTATCCTAATACCCAAAATAGGGGCAGAAGTAGGAGTTGCTCAATCAGCAGGAAAACAGGATATGGATGAGGCGAAGGTGTACATTAAACATAGCATTCAAATGATTATTTGTATATCATTGTTTTATGCATCTATTCTCCTAATCTTTAGAAAGCCTTTAATTGGATTTTTTAATCTTGGTGAGCCAGACATTATTAATGATGCAATTACATATTTAATTATAATTTCATTTGGAATCATATTCTATTTTATCAATCCTGTATTTACTGCAATATTTAATGGATATGGGGAAAGTAGGACACCATTTATTGTAAATTCCATAGGGCTTGTAGTGAATATGATTTTAGATCCCCTAATGATTTTAGGAATAGGACCATTTCCAAGATTAGAAGTGGCTGGGGCTGCCATAGCAACAGTAATAGCACAAGCAATTGTTACTATTGTATTTGTTTTAGTAGCCATAAAAAGAAAGGAACTATTTTCAGGTTTAAACCTACTAAGTGCTCCAGATATGGCACATATAAAAAGAATAGTTAAACTGGGATTACCTGTGGCCCTTCAAAGTGGATTTTTTACTGCTATAGCAATGGTTATAGCAAGAATCATTGCCCAGTGGGGCCCTGTACCAATAGCAGTACAAAAAGTAGGATCTCAAATAGAAGCGATATCGTGGATGACAGCAGGAGGATTCCAGACTGCAATGGCTACATTTGTAGGACAAAATTATGGTGCTAAGCAATGGCCTAGGGTCTTTAGAGGATATTTTTCTGGCATGACAATCATGTCTATCATCGGAATACTAACATCACTATTATTAATCTTTGCAGCCAGGCCTTTATTCTCCATTTTTGTTCCCGGGGAAGAGGAAACCATCATGTATGGAATTGTTTACTTAAGAATATTAGGACTTTCACAGCTATTTATGTGTATAGAGTCAACTACAGCAGGTGCTTTTAATGGATTAGGAAAGACAGTTCCACCATCCATAGTAGGAATATTATTTAATGGGCTTAGAATACCCGCAGCGCTTTTTCTTTCCTCAACTAGTCTTGGGCTTAATGGGGTTTGGTGGGCAATAAGCATATCGAGTATATTTAAAGGTATGGTATTAACTACTTGGTATTTAATTATGTTAAAGAAGAATCCAGAGACTAAAAGTTTAAGAATAGCTGATTTGAAGCTCATAGAGTAGTAAATTATATAAAATGTTCACAAAATTATAATGGATACAAACAGCCCCAAATACCATTAAATTGGTATTTGGGGCTTGTTTAATTAGTTATTAATCAATATATTTCTTAAATAATAAACTTGCATTATGTCCACCAAATCCTAGTGAGTTGGATAGGGCATATTCAATATTTCTTTCTACGGCTTTATTTGGTGTGTAGTTTAAGTCGCATTCTTCGTCTGGATTTTCATAGTTAATAGTCGGCGGGATGATACTTGTTTTTAAGGCAAGTACAGCAGCTATAGCCTCTATTCCACCAGCAGCTCCTAATAAGTGACCAGTCATAGATTTAGTTGAACTAATATTGATATTATAAGCATGTTCTTTAAATAGATTTTTTATAGCCAATGTTTCAAGCTTATCATTAAAATAAGTACTTGTTCCATGGGCATTGATATATCCGATTTCTTCCTTTGCAACTTCCCCCTCTTCCAAAGCAAATTTCATAGCATTAGCTGCTCCAATTGCTTCAGGGTCTGGTTGAGTGATGTGGAATGCATCGGATGTGGAACCATATCCTACGATTTCACCATATATGGTTGCCCCTCTATTTAAAGCATGATTTAGTTCTTCTAAGACCAGCACTCCTGCTCCTTCTCCCATGATAAATCCATCTCTTTCTTTATCAAAAGGTCTACATGCCTTATCATAATCACCATTTCTAGTTGACAAAGCTTTCATAGAGCAAAAACCTGCTACTGAAATAGGTGTTATAGATGCTTCCGCACCACCAGTTAAAACCATATCCATATTTCCATTCTTTATCATTCTAAAAGATTCTCCAATGGCATGGGTTCCTGATGCACAAGCTGTTGTTATGGTCATAGTGGATCCCTTTAGACCTAAATTCATTGAAATTTGGGCTGTACCCATATTGGATATCATCATTGGGATAAATAAAGGACTTACTCTATTAGGCCCTCTATTTAGAAGCTTACTATGTTCAGCTTCAAAGGTCTCTACGCCACCGATACCAGTACCAAATATTACACCAACATTATTTCTATCCACAGTATCTAAATCAATATTTCCATCTTCAATTGCCAGTTTAGCCGCCGCAACTGCATACTGAGCAAACTTATCCATTCTTTTAGCTTCTTTTTTATCTAAAAAATCTTCTGGATTAAAATCTTTTAATTCTGCGGCGATTTTAGTGCTAAAATTTTCAGTATCAAATCTTGTTATAGGTCCAATTCCTGATTTCCCTTGAATAAGAGAACTCCAAAACTCATCCTTACCTATTCCTACGGGAGTAACAGCACCTAGACCTGTTATGACTACTCTTCTCATATG
>JAAYGX010000117.1 GCA_012735585.1 Tissierella sp. | reverse complement strand
GTATGGTCTCCAACATACTATTCTTTTCAGTATAGAGCATACTTATCTGATATGGTTCCAGACCTAATAAACTTTTTTTAATGTTTCCACTTAAAATAATAGAACCTGCAATTCCTAGTATTAATCCACCTAAAGAATATATCAGTAACCTTACTAAGGTTAATCTTTGAGTTTTTTTTATTCCCTCTAATAGTGTACCTACCATTATAAATCCAACTTGTTCTCCATGGCTGTTATGTATAGGAGCAAATGCACGAAGGGATTGCCCTAGGGTTCCCTCTTCAAAAGAAATATAATGCTCACCATGTTCGATAACCCTTTTCTCATCACCACCAACAAAGTACTTGCCAAGGCGATCTGCCCGTGGATGTGAAAATCTTTTTCCTTCCATATTTGCTACAACTAACATGTCTACATTTTCCATATCCTCTAACTGTTGATATGTATAATTTTGGATGATTCTATTAGGGTCTTCTTCTTGCAATAAATCCCCAAAGTGAGGATAATTACCCAGATTCATAGCTATATTCATATTATGTTTACTGATATTATCTTCCAAGTCATCAATAGCCCAAATATAAAAAAAAGTCATTACAAATATAATAGCCGACACAATTATAATTATGGTATATAGCATAATCTTAGTTCTGAGTTTTAAGTGTAGTCTCAAGTTACTTCCCCCTCTTATTCTATAATACTACAATATAACTATGGATCTATTATATCAATTTTTTCACTATTAAAAAAGCTTTCATACCTTTGTATTTACAAAGGATAAAAGCTTACTTTTAACATAATTCCTACAAAAAACTATATATAAATTAAGTTAATAAAAGAAATACACTTTACTTAAATAGTTTTTTAATTCCACCCTGTTCTAATATATTAAATATAAAATCTGAAATATTTTCTCCTTTTACCTCCTCTCCGGTAGTCTTATTGATGATCAAACCTTCTTTTAAATGAACTTCTAATATATCCCCAGCATTTACCTTTTTACTTATACCTTTGCATATCATAAGTGGTAAGGCTAAATTTGTAGCATTCCTAAAAAATATCCTAGCAAAGGAATCTGCTAATACAACTCCTACATCTGATGAAATTAATGCAATGGCAGCGTGTTCTCTGCTTGAACCACATCCAAAATTAGTCCCTGCGACTACAATGTCATTGAATCCTACTTCTTTAGAGAAACTTTCATCTACACCTTCAAGACAATGAGCTTTTATTTCATTTGGATCAACCAACTCCAAGTATCTTCCAGGGTAAATTTGATCTGTATCTATATTATTTCCATAAACAAATGCTCTTCCAGTTATAATATTTTTCATAGTATCAACTCCCAACTAATTATTTAGGTTCTGTTATATATCCATACAGTGCAGAGGTAGCAACAGTCATTGGAGAAGCCAAATATATGGATGCTTTATTACTTCCCATTCTGCCAGGAAAGTTTCTATTGGTAGATGTAATACATACCTCATCATCGGCAATAAGTCCTGCATGGGTTCCTAAACACGGTCCACATCTAGGAGCATTAAATGTAGCACCCGCATTTATTAAATCCCTCATATATCCTTTTTCAATGATTGATAACTGCACTTCATCTGAAGCAGGTATTATTACTAGCCTTACATCTGGATGTACCTTTTTATCCTTTAAAACTTTCCATGCTGCCTCAATATCTTCAACTCTTCCACCTGTACATGATCCAATATAGGCCTGGTCAATTTTTACTCCGAACCCTTCTTGCACGGATATATTATTATCTACACTATGGGGTGCTGCTAATTGTGGTCTAAGTCCATCAACATTAAATACCAAATGTTCATCATATATATAGTCTGCATCTGTTTCTAATATCTCATAATCTTTATCCGTTCTAGCATTTATATAATCTATGACTGCTTGATTGGGAACCATATAAGCAGTTTTTGCACCCATCTCTACAGCCATATTACAAATCGTCATTCTTTCAGAAACTCCAAGATTCTCTACATAATCTCCACAAAATTCTATTGCTTTATAAACTGCTCCATCAGCCTTTACTCTACCTAATATATAAAGAATAACATCCTTTGCATAAACATTTTCCGAAGGAATTCCGTTGATTTCAATTTTAATAATTTCTGGAACCCTAAACCATAGCTTGCCCCTAATTAATATAGATGCCATATCCGTGGCTCCTACTCCCGTGCCAAAGGCCCCAAAGGCACCGTGAGTTGTCGTATGAGAATCAGTTGCTACTATAATCATCCCTGGATAAATAAGGCCTGCCTCTGGCATAACCTGATGACATACTCCTTTATTTATATCAAAATGATGAGTTAGCCCTTGCTCCTTTGCAAACGCTCTCATCTCTTTATGTATTTGTGCTGTTTTTATTGTTGGCGCTGGAGAATAATGATCAAATACAAAGGCAATCTTATCTTTATCATATACTTTTTTTCCACCCATTTCCCAAAATGAATATATAGTCTGTAGATATAAATCATTTATTTCTACAAAATCAATACTACAATTAACAATCTCCCCCGCACGTACTCTTTCCACACCAGCTTTTTTTGCCAAGATCTTTTCTATTGCATGCATCTAGTATCCCACCTTTATATTTTATACCTATGGTTTAAACCTTCTATTAACTAAATTATATATCAACACTTTTTCTTACTTTAAAATAAAAAGTATTGTAAATATTTAGTTAATAAAAAATATATTGATACTTTTTTAACTACTAATATAAAAAAGATTCAGAAATAGCCTGGATCTATCCTAATTTTGCAAGCTCAACTGATAATTATACTCCTAGTTTCGCGTTATTATATACCTTTTTGCTGGATTTATCTCTAAGTATTTTTCTAACATTTCTTATGTAATAATTTAATGAAAAAGGATTGAGTTGGTAAACTCAATCCTTTCAAAATTTTATTATCCTATTCCAAATAGATTCTTCAACAGGTATTCCTTTTTCAAGATTTTCTTTTCTTGTAGCTATAACCCTTTCACCAGGATATAGGATATTTGTATCTGCATTCTTAGGTGTAGATTCTTTGATATCATTTACTGTATTATTAATTATTTCATCAGTAAGTTCTGGCAAGTTGAATTTACTTTGATCTATTGCTATAAACACTTGTGAAATACCATATTCATCCTCTGTTTCCTTACCTATATCATAAGTTGTTCGTCCACCTGATAAAACTGCTGCAATCAAATCTAATACTATGGATAGACTCGATCCTTTCCAGAATCCAACTGGTAGTACTCTTCCTGTTTCTTCTATGGCTTCAGGATTAGTCGATAGATTTCCTTCAGAATCATAGCCACCTGGAACTGGTAAGGTCTTACCATTAAGTCTATACTCTTCAATCTTACCGTAGGAAAACTGTGACATAGCCATATCTACCACAACATGTTGTCCATTGCTTCTTGGTACGGACATAATAAATGGGTTGTTGCCTACTTTACTATCCTTTGCACCCCATGCTGGCATATTAGGTAAAGTATTTGTCCAACAAATTCCTATGCATCCAGCATCAGCAGCTTGCCATCCATAGGTCCCACCTCTCATCCAGTGATTTGTATTTCTTAAAGCCACTATACCTATACCAAATTCTCTGGCAAGTTCTATAGCCCTATCCATGGAAATTTTAGCATTTATATTGCCCATTCCTAAATTTCCATCCCATCTTTCAAAACTCCCAAAGCCGTCTACCTTTTCCGCCTTCTTATCTACTTTAATATAACCTTTGTCAATATACTTAATGACCCTTGGGAATCTATTGACCCCATGGGTATATACACCATTTAGGCTATTCTCTGTGAATAATTTAGAAGATAGATATGCATCTTGCTCACTAAACCCTTTTTTAATTAATATTCTTTTAAACTCATTTAACATATCGTCATATTGAATTCTCATCGCTTTCCTCCTCATATAATTATATTAACCCTATAAAATTCCACCAAGGAACATAAAACAAAAAAATAGAAATAAAGGTAAGTATAATACAAAACGCACCAAACCTTAATACAGTCTTGTTACTGTAATAAATACCCTCACCTACTGCTAGTAATGAATTGTGAAATGGTAATAAATAAACAGTAAGGAGACTAAGAAAAACTAAAAACATTATAATGGTTGAATTAACTTTACCGTCAGTCATAGAAATAAAACCCGGAATTGCAACTGACATAGTAGTCACACTACTCCCTAAGAAAATTCTAAGAATCATAGTTGATGATACGATTATCAGTATAAATAAAAAATTAAATTCATTGGGTAAAAACTCAGTGAACTTTCCAAATATTTTATCTGCTATTCCACTTCCAGCCATAACCGAACCTATAGAGAATGCAGCTGTTAAAAAGATAACCAATTCAACATTGACTGACTTTAAATCTTTAAAACCAATTATTTTCCTAAGATACATGAAAGTAGTACCAATTATTAGTACAGCTGCACCACTTAGATTGTGAATACTCTCTGTTGCCCAAAGAACAATTATGATAAGGATTAATGCTAAATTAATTTTATCACCTTTATTCAATTCGGTTTTCGTAACTCTTACCTCCCCAGGCTTAAATAGCTTTAACTCTTTTCTAAATGCAAATATAAAAAATAAAAAAGCTAATGCTAACATTCCTAGTCCGGGAACCAGTAAGTTCTTCATCCATTCCAACTCACTCATTTGAACCTTTGCTACGGCAAGTATTCCATTATTAAGAACTATATCTGCCCTCTTAAATAAAACATGGGCAATTATATTGAAAGCAAAAATTGAAAACATTAATACTTCCCTAGTTACTGTTTCTAAGTTAATACTATTAAAAAATTCCAGATAGACCATTGCTATAAGAATTACCCTAGAATAAGGTTGTGGAATAATAAATACCAATATTATAACTGAAATTATCATAGTTATAAGAAAATGAACTCCACTTCTGCTATACTTATTTATAAATGGTAAAAATAACTTCTTCGCTAAATTACTATTGATTATGCCCTGAGAAAAAACAAATGAAAATACAATCAATAAAAAATTAGATGATAAAGGAAAAGATAATATTGTTCTTATTGGTGTATTTCCAAACATTATAAATATGACCAACAAGAATATAGATGATATTATCTTATTGGGTATACCTACAACCCATGATATTATTGTAATCATCAGAGACGATAGAATTATTGCCTGATTTAAATCAACATTTAAGGGCCTAAAAACCAATATTAGTAAAGGTAATATTAATATTGGTATTGTTTTTTTGATCATAAGATCCTCATATACCTCCTATTCTATATTGTCTATAATTATTGGAGAATTCTGTAGGGGACTCTCCAGTATATTTTTTAAATACTCTAGAAAAATAATTTTGATCCACATATCCTACTTGTACTGCTATTTCTTTAATTTGGAGTTTGTCAGCTATTATTAAATCCTTAGACTTTTCCATTCTAATAGATGTTAAATATTGAATATAATTAACTCCTACATATTTTTTAAAAATTCTACTAAAATAAAAGCTACTTATACATACTTCCTTAGCTACATCTTCTAGCCTAATATCTTTCATATAATTTTTATCAATAAATTCTTTAGCATTATTTACAATTTCAATATTATTTGTGTTCTTGTATTCGGAGATAATTTTAATTAACCTATTATTAAAAACGCCTAAATAATTGTGAACATCACTAATAGTATTAAGTAGCTCTAACTCTTCTTCTATTAATTTATTAGGAAATTTATATTTATCAATATCTATAAAAATCATTACATTCTTTCTTATATTTTTAAGGCTATTATAAAGGGCTACCTTATAAGAATTTAAATCAGAGCCATAAAGCTTATCCAAATATGCTTTAACTACTTCCATCGTCCTCTTATAAGAGTTATCACAAATTTCTCTTCTTAAACTAAGAAGATACTCCTTATATTC
>JAAYGX010000203.1 GCA_012735585.1 Tissierella sp. | reverse complement strand
GCCCCCGGGCGGCCGTCATTGTTCTCCAGGTAGTGGGCGAAGGTCTCGACGTGCCGGAGTTTGCGCTGGCGCACCTTTTCGCTGAGGCCTTCTTCCCTTAGCGCGGCGTCCCACTCGCGGATCAAGTCCTCGTGGGACGGCTTGCGCAGCAGCACCACCTTGGACGGCCGGCCGCCACACCGGAGTCCTCTGCCTCGGCCACAAGCCGGCCCGCCCTCGCATCCCAGCGCAGAATCAAGTCAACGCCGGCCCGCTCCTCAGACCATCCTTCATCGGCCGGCCCCAGTCCCAGCGGCGTCAGGTCCAGCAGGCCCGAATCGAGGGCTGACTTCGCGAGGCGGTCCCAGACCTGACCCAAAATTTCTTCGGCCGAAATCTCGGCCAGGATAGTTTCAACCCACGACATCGCCCGCAGCTGTTCCACCGCCGTCCTGACGGCGTCGTCCCTGATCTGCGCCAGCTGCCGCCCGGACAGCTGCACGGTGGGCAGCGGCCGGCCTTTCCCGGTGACGACCGGCGGCTTGCCCAGCGCCGTGTAAAACGGTTCCAAACGCCCCTTGCTCAGCTGGCCGCTCCGTAGTTCGCCTACGGTCAGCGGCACCCGGAAGGCTTTTCCATCCAGTGCCAGGCGTGCCGGCGCGTACATCCCCGCGCCGGTGCGGCCCACTTGCGGGAGCGCCGCCAGCGCCGCCGCGACGGTCCGCTTCGTATACTCGGTATACTTTCGTCCGCACCGCCGGGCCGCTTCCCGAGCAATGTCGGCCAGCGCCGCGGGACCGTCCATCTCTGAGACGATCTCCTCCACGGCTTCTCGGAACGTTAAACGCGCCAATCAGTGAACCTCCTGCTTTCCGCTGTTCGTAAATTTTCATGTTCGTCGTACCTCGGCCCCATCCTACCGCCGGCAAATCCCGAGACAATTTGGAATCATCCGTGTTACAATTTACAAACGGCTCCGCGCGCCTCGCACCAGGGAACGACGGGGCGACGCGCACCGGGAAACGGCGGGTCGATGGGTTCCGGGAAACGCCCGGACGCCCGCGCCGGACGTACGTTGAAGGTGAGCCGAGACGTGAACCCACGCGAAAGCAGCGCAGTGGCTGCGGGCTTCCGGCACTCCGTGGCTTTGAAGGCGGACGGCACGGTCGTCGCGACCGGAGAAAACAAGTACGGTCAATGCGACGTATCGGACTGGCGCGACATCGTCGCGGTGGCGGCCGGCAACGCCCACACCGGCAACTCGCACACGGTCGGGCTGCGGTCCGACGGCACGGTGGTGGCCGTGGGCTGGAACAAGTACGGCCAGTGCGACGTGCAGGGGTGGCGGAACGTGGTGGCCGTGGCCGCCGGAAGCCATCACACCGTCGCGCTCAAGGCCGACGGCACGGTGGTGGCCGCGGGCCGCAACGACCGCGGCCAGTGCAACGTCCACCATTGGCGCGGCGTCGTGGCCATCGCCGCGGGCTGCGCCCACACCGTGGCCGTCACCGCGGGCGGCACGGCCTTCGCCACGGGCCTGAACTCCCACGGGCAGTGCGAGGTGTC
>JAAYGX010000229.1 GCA_012735585.1 Tissierella sp. | reverse complement strand
TTCGTGTAAATCATGTTTAATTAATGTGTTGTGACTGATAAAGCTATTTAATTTCAAATTGTAGTCTTTATTTTTTGTCAAAACAACATTTATCCTGTTTTTTAAAGGCTTGCCAATTGATTCATATGTAGATCGTCCCATAATACATATCTTATTTAATGTATGCTCTTTAAACCATTGCATATCTTCTTTATTTTTAAACAATAATTTATTTTTATATCCGATAGCATTATTTAAATCAATTGCTGCTATTAACGATATTGTTGGCATAAATCAAACTACAACTCCTTATCTTATATCTCCGTCCCATTGGATGAATTCTTCTACACGTGTTTTAATTGCTTTCTTTTCTTCCAAAAGATTATATTGCCTTTCTTCATAATTTTTAACAGCTTCTTTTGCTAAATTAATCAATCCATCTTTTTCATTTTCAATTACATCTGCTTCTTTTACCAATCTATTCACAAATATCCATTTATCTCTTTTAAGTATTTTTGTTTGTTTCTTATTATACACAATAGCTTCATATGCAGCCTTTACTGTATCATCGTTTAATGGTAAGGCTACAATGTCAATTATAACTTTATACTCATCTTTATCAGTTGTTACAGGGTATTTTTCTAGCATTATATCACCTCAACTATCATTTAATGGTAAGTTTTAAACAGCTAATGAAATGGGATTGCTGATTATACAACAAGTTAAGCTATAATAGAATTTGATCTAAATATTGCAGATTGCCGCTTTTATCAAGATAGATACCTTTACCGCTACCGAGTTTCGCAAATCTATTTTTAAATATAGCGCCCATATCGGATTCGTCAAAAATTATTTTATGCGGGCGATTATCCTCGACTAAGTCAACCAGTAATTCTACCTGATCATTTAATGATCCTCTAACCACCCTTGGCTTTAAACCCTTTCCATTCGTTGTATCCATTCTATAGACTGTACTATTTTCTCTTCCCCAGTCAAAATAAAATATATTCATTTTTAATCTCCTCCTCTATATTTTTTAATTAAATAGCCGCTTTAAATGTCAAGCTTACTTTACATTATTTCTTATCTTTAAAAACTCCTCTTCGATAAGAGGTAGTCTTTCCATCATGATTTTAAACAGCTCGTCTATTGTCACCAACTCGCCAAAAGGTTTATGTTTAAAATGTGGACTATCTACGCCTACATTGATTTGATTAAGCCAATTTGATTCATGTGAATGGATATGCCCATGCACTGACCAATATCGTGGTCTAAATCCAATTTCTAATGGAAAATGAGTTAAATAAATGATTTGTTTTTTATATTTAATCACTTTCCCAACTTCATGATACTCATGCAGCAATCCCATTTTATTAATTCTAGTGAATTTTTTGGAGTGGTCATGATTGCCTTTAATCAAAATAATTTTACCCTTTAATTGCTTTAATATGTTGACCGTATTTTCAAAATTGCTCAGACATAAATCTCCTAAATGATAAACAATATCATCATCATTCACTTGACTGTTCCATCTTTCAATTAAATCTTCATTCATTTCTTCAACAGTTTTATAAGGTCTATTTTCAAAATTTAATATGTTTTTATGATGAAAATGTGTATCGCTGGTAAAATATATATTAATTGTTTTCACCACCTCAAATAAAATAGCTACTTTAAACTTTAATTCCAAAGCCTTTAATATATGTGGATGAACCTAAACTTTACCACCCTGTTCTTCTACTTTCATTCTCTTTTGAATCAAATTTTTCGATAAAAGATAAGTTTTATTTAAATCAATTTAAATCACGCCAATCTATGCGCCCATCAAATTTGAACCCTAATATAC
>JAAYGX010000116.1 GCA_012735585.1 Tissierella sp. | reverse complement strand
TCGTAGGAAGTGTGGTATCTACAAGTAAAGATCCAGGTTTAGCAGGTACCAAGCTTTTAATAGTTCAAAAAATCACAGAAAAGTTAATACCTACAGGGGATGTTGAAATCGCTGTGGATTCAGTAGGAGCTGGCTCTGGAGAGATCGTTATAATTTCAAAGGGGAGCTCTGCGAGAAATGCATTAAATAGAGGGGATAGCCCTATCGATGCGGCCATAGTAGGTATTGTTGATACTGTAGAAGTAAATATATAGGATGTGATGGAATGGGAAATATTTATACCAAAACAGGGGACAAAGGAGATACTAGCTTATTTGGAGGAAGTAGGGTTCAAAAAAATAGTTTAAAAGTAGAGTGCTATGGAACTATCGATGAAGCTAATTCAACCCTTGGACTAGCATATTCTAAAGTATCTCGAGATGAAATCAAAAATGATATTAAAATGATTCAGGAGAAACTCTTTCTGGTAGGGGCTGAATTAGCTAGTGATAAAAAAGGAATTGAAATCCTAGAAGGAAAGGTTACAAATGAAGATATACACTCCTTGGAAAGTATAAAAGATCGATCTATGGGTATTGTAGGCAAACAGACTAAGTTCATAGTACCAGGTGTTAATGAAGCTTCTGCTGCCATGCATATGGCCAGAACCATCATAAGGAGAGCCGAGAGAAGAATTATTGAACTTAATAGTGGTGAAACTGTAAGGCCAGAGCTGTTAAAGTATGTAAATAGATTATCTGATGCTATATATTCATTGGCTAGATTAGAGGAAACCTATTGTCTATTAGAGGATATAAAAGAAAAGGCTATTGAAATCATAAAGGATAGACTTGCAAATACAGAGGGTGAAGAAGTGACTATGGAATTTACTTTGGAAAATATAAAGAAGATGTCTGAAATTGCTGAAGAAAAGGCCGTGAAAATAAATGTGCCGATTGTATTTTCAGCAGTTGATTCTGGTGGAAACTTGGTCTTGCTTCATAGGATGGAAGATTCGCTTCTTGGCAGTATCGATATATCTATAAATAAAGCATATACTGCTAATGCGTTAAAAATGTCAACCCATGATATACTATCTAAATCTGGTCCGGATAATCCTTTGTATGGCATTCAATCAACTAACAATGGGAGAATA
Source organism: Tissierella sp. (assembly GCA_012735585.1). Taxonomy (GTDB): domain Bacteria; phylum Bacillota; class Clostridia; order Tissierellales; family Tissierellaceae; genus JAAYTL01. The sequence continues at coordinate 8,458 of JAAYGX010000116.1, read as the reverse complement.
GTATCCATAGGTGGAGGTTTTCCTTATGAAAATGGTGGAAAGATTGTTGGTGGAATAGGAATCAGTGGAGGAACTGTAGAAGAGGATATAGAAATCGGAATGTATGTCCTTGAGCGAATTAAGAAGGGAAGGTTGTAAGATGAATATAGAGACATCTTTAGTAGAAAAGCTTGTAAAAAAGGTAATGGAAGAAATGAATAGTATAGATCAAGTAAATAATTTTGATGAATATGGTATTTTTAATACGATGGATGAAGCTATAGAGGCTGCATATATAGCACAAAGACAATATTTAAAATGTTCAATTTCCGATAGAGAAAGATATATAAAAGCTATTAGAAATGTTATTTTAAAAGAAGAGAATTTGGAGCGTCTATCTAGAGTAACAGTGGAAGAGACTGAAATGGGAGTATATGAACACAAATATATAAAAAATAAATTAGCAGCTGAAAAGACTCCAGGAACTGAGGATTTGGTAACAGAAGCTATGGCTGGTGATGATGGACTGACTTTAGTTGAGCTTTCCCCTTTTGGTGTCATAGGCTCTATAACACCAACAACGAATCCGACAGAGACGATTATCTCCAATTCTATAGGTATGCTAGCAGCTGGAAATTCTGTAGTATTTAGTCCTCATCCTAAGTCTAAAAAGGTCTCCATAGATATTATCACAATGATGAATAAAGCATTAAAAGATGAAGGTGCACCTGCAAACTTAATTACGATGGTTGGGGAACCTTCCATAGAGAATACAAATATTTTAATGAACCACCCTAAGATCAGTATGATAGTAGCTACAGGAGGACCTGGCATTGTTAAGATGGCCATGTCTACTGGTAAAAAAGCCATAGGTGCAGGAGCTGGGAACCCACCAGTAGTAGTAGATGAGACTGCAAATATAGAAAAAGCAGCAAAAGATATCATCGATGGTTGTAGCTTTGATAATAATATACCTTGTATAGCAGAAAAAGAAGTCATAGCAGTAGATAGTATTACTGATTATTTAATCTTTAATATGAAGAAATCAGGAGCCTATGAAATCAAAGATAAGGAAATAGTGGACAAGTTAACTAAAATTGTATTAGATGAAAATGAAAATCTTAACAAGGACTTAGTAGGAAAAAGTGCAAAATATATTTTAAAACAAATAAATATAGAAGTGGATGAAGATATAAAGGTTATAATCGCTGAAACAGACAAAGATCATCCTTGGGTACGACATGAATTGATGATGCCAGTACTGCCTATAGTACGTGCTAAAGACGTGGATGAAGCAATTGATATAGCAATAGAGGCAGAGCAAGGAAATAGACATACAGCGATTATGCACTCAAACAATGTAGAAAAACTTACTAAAATGGCTAAGTTGATACAGACTACGATATTTGTTAAAAATGGTCCATCCTATGCTGGAATAGGAGTAGGTGGAGAGGGCTATACCACTTTTACAATAGCAGGTCCTACAGGAGAGGGTCTTACATCAGCAAAGTCTTTTGCTAGAAAAAGAAGATGTGTACTTGTAGGAGGATTTCATATTAAATAATAGAGAGGAATCTAGCAATGCTGGATTCCCTTTTTAAAATACAACAGAGGAGTGTTGAAATATGATGATATCAAACTTAATAGCAGCATTTGGTGGAGGCGTATTAGGTGCTTGTATTGGAGCATTACCAGTATTTATTTTAACGGGAATTGTTGCAATAGCTGGGGGAGTAGTTACTTTGGCTGGAGGGGCAGATTTATCGGTAGGAAGTATTGCCTTTGGCTCCATATTAGGACCTCATATAGCATTTGCTGGTGGTGTTGCGGCAGCAGCCTATTCAGCCAATAAGAAAAAGGATTTAGATGCAGGTACAAATATTCTAGCTTCACTCAATGGATTTGAAGATTCAGCTACATTGTTGGTTGGGGGTATATTTGGAGTATTTGGGTTTTTATTAAGTTATTTATATGGAGATATCCTAAAGATTCCTACAGATATACCAGCTATTTCGGTATTTACTCTTGCTATTATTACAAGGCTTATTTTAGGTACTAGTGGTCTTCGTGGAAGGGATGATGAAGATTGTGAAAGGGCATATTTCAAAAAGGGAAAATCATTAGGTTATAGTATTGTATTTGGTGGAGGAATAGGTATAGCCATATCCTATGTGGGCTACTCTTTGTTAGCATCTGGTGTAAGTTCGGAACTATTGGGAATCTATCCGGTAATTTGCTTTGGTATCAGTGCTACTGCTCTTATATTCACTCAAACTGGATTTGCTACACCGGCGACTCATCATATTACCTTACCTGCAGCGGCAGCTACGATTATGTCAGGGAATCCCATTGTAGGAGTTATTTTTGCAATTATAGGTACTTTATTAGGGGATTTAGCAGCAAATGTATTGAATACCAATTGTGATAGTCATATAGATCCACCGGCAACATCTATTATGATAGTGATGTTAGTAATAAATCTATTGTTCTAGAATTTTATATACTTATTATGGAGATGGAAAACGATTCCGTCTCTTTTAATATGTTGACTTATCAAATATTAAACATATAGGGTTTACTAAGATGTAGTAACCTGTAGATATAAATAACTGTTCTTAGCTATCTCTTTTTTTACAAAAAAATACCCTGGTCAATTTTACCAGAATATTTTAATTAGCTATCTATTTTTTATTTCCCCATAGCCCCTTTTTATGTAATTGATATCCCTGCTTATGGTTATTGATCCATATTGTTCCTATAGTATTTTCTAAATTGTAAAGGAGTAACTCCTTCTTTTTTAGAAAAAATTCTTATAAAATTACTTTGACTATTAAAACCACATTCCATAGCAATATCAGTAACACTATTATCGGTATAATAAAGTTGGTTCTTTGCATGGGATATTCTTTTAAGCAATATATATTGTTTTATTGTAAATCCTGTAATATTTTTATAAGAATGAAGTAGATAATATTTACTTATATAAAAATCTGATGCAAGTGAATCTAAAGATATATCTTTTTTAAAATTCTCATCTATAAAGTTCTGTACATCAAGAATTCTCTCATCTTTCTTATCGATATGACTAAGGGGAAACTGGTCTTGGTATTCCCTATATAGATATACAATAAAGTTACTTAACTTTGATGTAAATTCTATTTGCCAAAAGTCATCTTTTTTTAGAAAAATTGAGTTTAGATCATCTAAAGTTTCATTAATATAGTTCACGTGTTTTTTATTAACACAAAACCCATTTTGGGATTCATCCCTTCGATTTTTAAATATTGACAATAAAACTGGGTCCCTGATAATATTATCCAAATAGCTAGAATCAATAATAATCATATATCGAGAATAAGGTACTTTCATTAGATCCATTTTGTGCTTTTCCAAATCATTTAAAAACAATAGACTATTTTTACCATATGTATAAGTATTTTCATCTATAGTAAAACTCGACTCTCCTTCAGTAATAAAAATCATTTCATAACCGGTGTGAAAGTGCTCATTTAAACTACCTACCTTAGAAGTTAGTGCTTTAAAATCCATATCTATATTTTTATAATCCAAAATATCACCTCCTGTTAAAAGCAAGATTTATCAATTTTTTAGCAATTTGTTAATATTATTACAACCCCAGTTATATTATAATTGATAACGTATTCATGATGCAAATTTTAATAAGAAATATTTTTACAAGCAAGGTCATGAGCAATTTAAGGAGGGAAGGTATTGTCAAATACTACATACAGGAATAATGGAAGTTTTAAATACAAACATCTTAGTGAACTACAAAAAGATATAGAAGAATTGAGATTGGATATAAAAGTATCAAATAATATAGACTTATTTAAAAAGAAAATATATATTGATAATTTTACAATTCCTAACTCCATAGCTAGTCTTCCAATGGAAGGTGGAGATTCTTCAAAAAATGGAAGCCCAACTGAGCTTACATATAGGAAGTATGAGAGAATTGCTAGAGGTGGATCAGGGCTAATTTGGTTAGAAGCGGTAAGTATTTCTAAAGAGGGTAGATCCAATGATAAGCAATTATGGTTAACGGAAGAGAACTGGACTGAGTTTAAGAAGTTAAATGACTTAATAAAAACATCTGCAAAGGAAGAGTTTGGTGAGGATTATAAACCTATAACAATTATCCAATTAAACCATTCTGGAAGATATTGCAAGGTTAATGGAAAAAGTAGTCCTATTATCGCAACACATAAGAAATTATTAGATGATAGATTGGGAATTTCAGAGGATCATCCAGTTGTTACTGATGATTATTTAAGAAGTTTAGAAGATGATTTTTTAAAGTCAGCTAAATTAGCTAAAAAGGCAGGATTTGATGGTGTGGATATTAAAGCTTGTCATGGTTATTTACTTTCTGAACTATTGTCTGCCTATGAAAGAGAGGGAGAGTATGGTGGCAAATTTGAAAATAGAATAAAATTGCTGACAAATGTAATTGACAAAATTAGGGCTGATATCGATTGTGAAGGGTTGTTAATAGGTACAAGGCTGAACTTATACGATGCTGTACCTTATCCACAAGGTTGGGGTGTAAGTAAATCAGGTGGGATGGATGTTGATTTACAGGAACCAAAAGCATTAATTAAAATATTAGAGGAAAAAGGTGTAAAGTTAATAAGTCTTACAATGGGAAATCCATATTTTGTACCTCATATTAACAAACCATATGATATTGGAAATTATACCCCAGATGAAAATGCTATCATCAGCTGTAATAGATTAATAAACGAAGTTGGAAATATACAAAAGACTTTCCCAAATATGAATTTTGTCGGAGTTGGATATAGTTGGTTTAGAAGTTTAGCACCTTATGTTGGGGCAGGTAGTTTAGAAAATGGGTTATGTAATATAGTAGGATTTGGTAGGGAAGGTATAGCATATCCAGATTTTGCCAAAGACATATTAAATCACGGCGAAATGATAAGTAATAAGGCATGTATTTCATGTAGCAAATGTAGTGAAATGAAATCAAAGATAGGAACTTGTGGATGTGTCATAAGGGACAATAAGGTTTATTTACCAATTTATAAAAAAATGTAGAAAGGAGAGAACTATTATGGAAAGAGTTGCAGTTGTTACAGGTGGTACTAAGGGAATAGGCTTTGGAATAGTACAAGAATTATATGAAGATGGATTTTCAGTTGCATGCCTTGGTAGGACAAAAAACCAAGAGGTAGAGAAACTAATAGAATTATCTGGAGGAAAAGTTAAGTTTATTCCAGTGGATATTAGTGATATTAATAAAATAAGAAATAGTGTAAAAGAAGTTATAAAAACATTTGGAAGAATAGATGTATTGGTTAACAATGCTGGAGTGGCACCTAAAGAAAGAAATGATATTCTCAATACTACAAGTGAAAGTTTTGACTTTGTTGTAGATACGAATCTTAAAGGAACTTACTTTATGACTCAAGCAGTGGCCAATGTAATGGTTGGACAAACTAGTGAAGATTTTCCAATGAAGATTATAAACATTTCATCTATGTCAGCATATACTTCATCCACTAACAGAGGTGAGTATTGCATATCAAAAGCAGGTATTAGCATGATAACTACGCTTTTTGCTGATAGGCTATCAGAGCATGGAATATTTGTGTATGAAGTTAGACCTGGAATAATTAAAACTGATATGACATCAACAGTTACTGAAAAATATGATAGTATGATTGAAGCTGGATTGTTACCAATTAAGAGATGGGGAACACCTAAGGATATAGCAGGAGCTGTATCTGTATTATCTTCACCTAAAATGTGTTATTCAACAGGTGACGTTATAAATGTAGATGGTGGATATCATATAAGGAGGTTATAGTTTAATGCATAAAGGTCAGATTATGATCAATAATATACCGATTGATGTATATGAGTATAACACAGTAATAGTTGGCTCAGGAGCTGCAAGTCTTAATGCAGCAGACGCTTTATATAAATTAGGACAGAAAGATATAGCTTTAATAACAGAGGGAATGAATAGAGGAACCTCACGAAATACAGGTTCTGATAAACAGACTTATTATAAGCAATCCACTTCTATAAAAGATGCTGATAGCCCACTTAAAATGGCTAAAACACTATTTAGTGGTGGAGCAATGCATGGAGATATTGCACTGGTAGAAGCAGCTTTATCTTTGAAAGGATTTTACAAACTGATTGATATAGGTGTGCCATTTCCTCACGATACATATGGTCAATATGTAGGATATATGACAGATCATGATGAAAATAGTAGAGCCAGTTCTGTAGGTCCATTAACATCAAGGTATATGACAGAGCGACTAGAAGAACAAGTAAGAAGAAATGGAACAGTTATACACGATAGATTTTTGGTGATTTCAATACTAAAAGATGAATCAGAGGATGAGGCTGTAGGTGTATTGGCACTAGATATAAAAAACATAAATGAAGAAAACTACGGATTATCTTTGTTCAATTGTAGGAATATTGTTTATGGAACAGGTGGACCTGCATCTATATATTACAGTTCAGTTTTTCCGAAGAGCCAATCTGGAGCTACAGGAATTGCTTTGGAAGCAGGGGCTAAGGCTAACAATTTAACCGAGTGGCAATATGGTATAGCTTCTACAAAGTTTAGATGGAATCTATCAGGCACATATCAACAAGTTATTCCTAGATATATATCTACGGATAAGGATATGAATGATGAGAAAGAATTTTTGGAAGACTATTTTGATAATCCTACAGATTTACTGAATGCAATATTCTTAAAGGGTTATCAATGGCCATTTGATTCTAGGAAACTAAGCAATAACGGTTCTTCAATGGTAGATTTACTTATATATATGGAAACCCAAGTAAAAGGAAGACGAGTATTCTTAGACTTCACTAAGAATCCAAACTGTGCAACTGTAGATGGTGGTTTAGATTTTGAGCTTTTAGGTAAAGAAGCCTATGATTATCTAAAAAATTCAAATGCATTTTTAAAGACTCCTATTGAGAGATTGGAAAAGATGAATCCTTTATCCATAGATTTATATAAGGATAACAATATTGATATAACCAGCGAGTACTTAGAAATTGATGTTTGTGCACAACATCAAAATGGTGGATTAGATGGAAACATATGGTGGGAGAGTAATCTAAAACACTTTTTCCCTGTAGGTGAGGTAAATGGAACCCTAGGTATTTATAGACCAGGTGGTAGTGCTTTAAACTCTACTCAGGTAGGTAGTTATAGAGCTGCTGAATTTATCACAAATAAATATAATCAGGAACCTATAGATATTAAGAACTTCACTGAATTAGTAGACAAGCAGGTTCTGAGAAGAATTGATTTAATAAACAATATAAAGATAGATAATAGTAGAAAGTCCAATCTTATTGAAGTGAAGGAAGAGCTACAATAAGAGATGTCCAAAATAGGTGCATTTATTAGAGACAAAGATAAGATTGAAGAAGGATTAGTTAAATTCAAAAAAGCCTTCAAAGAGTTTACAGATATCATCTTTATCAACGATTTGAAAGAATTACCTACTGTATTTAGAATATACGATATGATAATTACGCAAATAGCTTGTTTAAGTGAAATCCTAGAGTATATCAACAAGGGCGGTGATAGTAGAGGATCATATCTAGTATCGGATAGTCATGGTGGCCATGAGGTTAAGATAGAAGATACTATATTGAAGTTTTCTTTAGAGAATGACTTCAAGGAAAAAATATGTGAAACAGTGGTAAGTAGTAGTGATGAAATCCGTGTTTCTCATGAGTGGGTAGATGTACGCCCAATTCCAGAGTATGATTCTTGGTTTGAAAATGTCTGGCAAGAATACAGATTAAAAGAAATTTACAAAAAATAGGGGGAAAATGAAAATGAAACCATTATTTAAGAAGGTAATAATCGCAATGTTAGTTTGTTTACTTATCGTTCCTTTAGCTGCTTGTAGTAGTGGTGGTAATAATAAGGATGTATCAGGTGGAGAAGAAACATATGAGTTAAAGTTTGCTCACGTAGTAAGACCTACAACTTCAAAGGGAATGGCTGCTGAAGAGTTTAAAAATATTATTGAAGATAGAAGTAATGGAAGAATTAAAGTAACTATATACCCTGATTCACAAATGGGTACTGACCAAGAAATAAATGAGCAAATTTTAGCTAAAACATTAGATATGAATGCTCCGTTTTTATCTACAATAACTTCATTTATACCAGAATTTGAATTATTTGACCTTCCATATTTATTTACTGATAGTGAACAAGTATATGAAGCATTAGAAGGTGAAGTTGGTGCTAAATTAAATGAATACTTAGAAGAAAAAGGTTTAGTATCACTAGGATACTGGAGTGGTGGATTTAAACAATTAACTAACTCAAAACACCCTATAAAAAGTGTTAAAGATTTAGATGGTTTAAAGATTCGTGTAAGTCAAAGTCCCCTTCTAGTAACTCAATTTAGAGCGATAAATGCAGGTGGAATTTCTGTAC
>JAAYGX010000115.1 GCA_012735585.1 Tissierella sp. | reverse complement strand
TACCTGTATTACTTAAATTTACTGGTAAATCCCAGTATGGTTTATTCCAATTGATTGGTTCTGTAATTGCTTATATGGCGATTATGGACTTTGGTTTGTCAGGGACTATAACCAGATATTATTCCAGGTATTTGGCTTTAGATGACCAAAAAAATCAGGCTAATATTTTAGCTCTTTCTACGTTAATATATAGTGCAATTACAGTACTCATATTAATCACTGGTGTGATTATATATTTAAATCTGGATACAATATTTTCCAATTCCTTAACTGCTTTTGAGTTGTATAAAGCTCGTCAATTATTTGTTATTATGCTTGTTAATGTTGCTATAACCATACCTACTCAAATATTTACTGCAGTTATTAATGCATATGAAAGGTTTATCTTTATTAGACTGCTTTCGATTATTCAAACTCTTTTACAGCCGTTTGTTGTCACTGCAATAATGATTCATATAGCAGATGTTTTAGTTTTGGTATTAGTTCAGACTCTTTTTAATTTGATAACTATCGTTTTAAAAATGTATTATTCCTTTTCAAAATTAAAGATAAAGATAAAGCTATATACTTGGGACAAGCTCCTGATCATAGAAATGATGAGTTTTTCTTTTTTCGTTTTTCTAAATATGATAGTTGACCAGGTTTACTGGAAAACAGACCAGATAATACTGGGGATAATCTCCGGAACATCCGCGGTGGCTTTGTATTCTATAGCAGCCCAGCTTGATGGCTATTATATAAATTTCTCTTCAAATATTAATAATGTCTTTTTGCCAATAATTTCCGCCATCTCTGCTAAAACTGAGGATATGTCAGAGATAAATAGAATATTCAACAAAGTAGGCAGAATTCAATTTGCCATAATGTCGTTAATTCTTACAGGGTTTACTTTATATGGCAAGGAATTTATTGGGTTCTGGGCGGGAGATGATTTTAAACCGGCTTACTATATGGCCTTAATTGTCATGGTACCAGCGCTAATACCTTTGATTGAAAACATGGGGATAAATATTTTACAAGCAAAGAATAAACATGCTTTTCGTGCAAAAATATATTTATTCATGGCAGTTTTAAATGTTATATTAACTATTCCTTTGGCCAAGCTATATGGAGGAATTGGTTGTGCCGTCAGTACCGCTTTTGCTCATCTTATCGGTCATGTTATAATTATGAACATATACTATCATAAAAAAATCGGTATTGATATAATTGCCTTTGCAAGAGAGATTTTATCAATGTGTTTGCCTGTTATCATTTCATTGGTTATTGGGGCAATGGGTAATTATTTAATTAAAACAAATGATATAAAAATATTAGCGTTAAAAATAACAGGTTATACTTTAACATATACAATATTGATGTGGTTTAAAGGTTTTAATGATTATGAAAAGGGTTTGTTCAGAAGTTGGTTTAAAAAATAAGCAAAATGATTATAGTGTAAATCCAGATTAATTGTATTTATTTTTGATGAAATTTGGGGGTGGGGAGTATCAAAATCCTACTTTTAGGCGGCACGGGTGCTATCGGC
>JAAYGX010000114.1 GCA_012735585.1 Tissierella sp. | reverse complement strand
GTTTATAAATATATCCTTAGTTTCCAACTCCATATCAACATAGTGCCTTGCATCATCAAAAATTGGATTTTCTGAAATTTCTTTGATATCTTTCTCCATATCAGAGTCCAAGTTAAGATTCCACTTTTCTTCTGCCTGTATTTTAAAGTATCCATAATTAGCAATAATTTTAAATGTAGAAAGAACACCATATAATTCATTGAATTCTTTATCGATAACTAAATTCATATTATCATCTCCTTTGATTAGATATCCACCTAATATTAGTGTAAGATAAACACCTATAATTGTCAAGATTGAATTAGTTGATTATCTAATTAAAATCGTGTTGTATTAGAATATCATCTAATATTAAAGAAAAAGGATGCTGCAACTGATGTTACCCCCTAAATCCGGACACGGAATTAGGGGGTTTTATCATGTCTAAATATTCATTTGAGTTTAAATTAAAGGTAGTTAAAGAATACTTGGAAGGAGAAACTGGTGGTTACAAATCTATAGCTAAAAAGCATGGTGTGAAAAGTGATAGTCAAGTTGAGGACTGGGTTAAAAATTATGAGGAATATGGAGAAGAAGAATTAAGAAGAAAACCTACAAAAACTTTTTACTCTGGAGAATTTAAGCTTCGTGTATTACAATATAGGCAACATCATAATTGCTCTTACAGAGAAGCTGCTAACCACTTTGGTATTAGAAGTCAGGCTATCATTGCTACTTGGCAAAGAAAATACCTAGATGAAGGCTTCGAAGGGCTTAATAAGTCGATTGGGAGGCCTAGTACTATGTCTGAAAACAAGAAGGAAAAAGATGCTTTAAATCTCAACAAAAGTGAGAAAGAAGAATTAATTAAATTAAGAGAAGAAAATGAATTTCTGAGGGCCAGCTTAGCATACGAAAAAAAGCTAAAAGCCTTAGTCCACGAAAGAGAGCAAAGAACAAGGAAAAAACGAAAGTAATAATGGAATTAAGGCAGAAATTCCCTTCAATCAAATTGAAGATCTGGCTCAAGATAGCTAACTTATCTAAGAGTTCATTCTATGAATGGGTAAAAAAACTAGAAACAGTTAACAAAGAAGAGTTGGAATTGACTAATAGTATTAAAAATATATTTGAAGAGTCAAATGAAACTTATGGATACAGAAGAATTACAATTTCCCTGAAACAGAAGGGACTCAAGATCAACCATAAAAGAGTATATAGAATTATGAAAGAGAATGGCTTGAAATGTATAAAATTTTCCAGAAAATCTAGGGGCTATAGTTCTTTTAAAGGTGAAGTTGGTAAAGTAGCTGAGAATAAGCTAAATAGAAGGTTCCAGGTAACAACTCCTAATAAAGTATGGGTTACAGATGTAACTGAATTCAAAATCCAAGGTGACAATCAAAAGCTGTATCTATCACCTATTATGGATCTTTTTAATAGCGAAATAATTTCCTTTAATCTATCTACAGCTCCTACAGTAAAATTTACCATAGATGCTTTAGATGATGCCCTTAAAAAGCTTCCTGAGAAACATGAATTAACAATTCATTCTGACCAAGGCTTTCATTATCAGCATGCTCAATGGGTAAAAAGATTAGAAAAGAATAATATTGTACAAAGTATGTCTAGAAGAGGAAAATGTATAGATAACTCTCCAATGGAAAATTTCTTTGGCTTATTAAAACAAGAAATGTACTATGGAGAAAAATTTACATCTATTAAGCAATTAGAGAAAAAGATTAGAGGATATATAAACTGGTATAATAGCAAGAGAATAAAGGAAAAATTAAACGGCCTATCACCTATTGAATATAGGCAACAAGCCGCATAATTAAATATTATCCGAAAGTCCGGATTAAAGGGTTCACATCAAAAGGCCGTCTACCTTATTTTTGTGTCAGAAAAGTAATCCATAAGAAAAGAAGGAATTTGGAAAGTTCTATAGAATAGTAAGTATTATGGAT
>JAAYGX010000206.1 GCA_012735585.1 Tissierella sp. | reverse complement strand
TTCACGACAAAAAACCGGGTCGCGTTGTCCGACGCGTCCTGAATGTCTTGGGCCGCCACGGCCAAACCGTACAGCTCGGCCGACAGCTCGGTGCCCACGGCGGCCATGGTCCCGGGAGCGGCCTGCGCGACTTCCCGGGCCGCGGCGGCGGTGCTGAGGGCGGGCCGCAGCTCGGCGCCGGGAAAGTGCTGCTGCAAGTAGCGCCGGCACTGCGCCAGCGCCTGGGGATGGGACACGACGATCTTCACCGAGCGGCGCGCCGCTTCCAGAAGCCCGCTGCCGGGCTTCCCTTGCTCGTCGGCCGCGGCCCCTTCGCCCGGCGGGCGCACCAGCAAGTGATGCCTCACGGGAATGACAATCTCGCCGACGATCGTCAGGTCCACTTCGTGCACAAACATGTCCAGCGTGACGACGACGGTGCCCTCGATGGCGTTTTCCGCGGGCACGACGCCCACCGCGACCCGGCCGCGGTCCACCGCCGCCAGAAGCTCCGGAATGTTCCGAAACGGCACCAGCTCCGCCGTCGCCGCCGAGGGGCCTTGGGCGCCGCTGCCTATGCCCCCGCCGGTGCCGCCGACGGCCGCCGCCGACGGATGAAGACCCGACACCTTTGCGGCGTAATCCCGCGCCGCCTGTTCGCTGAACGTCCCCGCCGGCCCGAGATAACCGACGGCGTATGTCTGCGAGCCTTCCACGTGCGTCACCCCTGGTGCAGCAGCAAATCCAGTGCGCCATCAAACGCTCTGCGCAATCAAACGTTCCGCGTTCTTAATGAAACGCCGGCGTGGTTGGTTACTGGAACGAGCACCCTTGCTGGAACGTGGGCCGTTGCTAGAACGCGGGCCCTTGCTGGACCCTCGACAAGCGACGGCGTGTACATACATCCGCGTTCCGTACAACGACCGAGTGGGCAGGCCACTGGACCGCACTTTTGCAACGCCGCCGCGAGGACGACGCGTTCGCAAACGCTGTTCCGGAGCCCGTTTTGACCGATTCGCCATGGAGGCGAAACGTCCTTGCGCCTGGTTCGGTGGTCGGACCGGATTTCGGGGTATGCGCAAATTGGTCCGGCCACTGGACCAGACGCTCGAACGTGGGCGCGGAGCGCCTGAGCAGCGGAAACGCCGTCGCAGCCGCCGTTTCCGCCGTTAGCCCCGGGCAAGCCGCATGCCGGCAAAGTGGTCCGGTGGTCGGACCAAACGCGCGATCGGCAAACGCGCGCATATGACTCCCGCGCGACGGCCGAACAAACAACGCCTTGCAGGCAAGGCTTGCCGCCCGCAAGGCGCTGCGTCAGCCAAGACGGAGAGGGCAGCAGGGCTGCGGGGCCACGAAGCAGTGTGGCAGCGGGCGCGCGAAGCCGCCGGGGCCGCCGGGGCCACGGGGCCGGGGAGCGCCTTACTCCCCGGCGGCGCCTTCCACCGGCGGGCACCAGCACAAGTTGGGCTGGCGAGCCGCCCGGGCCTCGTCCAGCCGGCGCACCGGCGTGTTGTGGGGCGCGTTGCGCACCAGATCCGGATCTTCCTCGATCTCCCGCACGATCCGGAGCATGATGTCGACGAACTCGTCCAGCGTCTCCTTGCTCTCGGTCTCCGTGGGCTCGATCATGATGGCCTCGTCGACGATGAGCGGGAAGTAGATGG
>JAAYGX010000113.1 GCA_012735585.1 Tissierella sp. | reverse complement strand
TCATCACTAATGAGCATATAAATAAAGCCTATTATAAAGTGCTAGTTGGCGATGAGAAGAAGGACAGAAGTTGTTTATCTAGTAAGGATCGAGAAATCACTGCATATCATGAAGCTGGACATGCCTTAGTGGCTAAATTGGTTTCCAAGGAAAATAGAGTTACAAAGGTAAGTATTATCCCTAGTACTAAGGGAATGGGTGGATTTAGTTTAAATATTCCACCAGATAGAATGTACAAAAGTAAAAAGGAAATCCTAAACAATATAATGGTTGCTCTTGGTGGAAGAGCAGCAGAAGAGCTGATCTATGGAGAGGATTCTATTACAACGGGAGCTTCTTCAGACTTGGAAAAAGCTACAGAAATGGTTTTATCACTGATTGGGATCTATGGAATGGACAACCAAAGCGGTTTAATTAGCTTAAATGTTCTATTATCAATGGATATTAAAAGTGATATTGATATAGTAAATAGGGCTAGGGAGATATTGGAAACAATGTATCGTGATACAAAGAGTTTATTAATAGAATCAAAGGATAAACTAGATTTAATAGCTGATGCATTACTTGAAAAGGAATCATTGGAAGAAAATGAAATAGACGAAATTTTGAAACTATAGATATATTGACTTGAAAAACTAATTAAGATGATGTATAATGTAAATAACAAAGATGCCTATGGTGTACGCATACTCAGATAATTCAACCGACAACTCAGACACGGGAGTCTGCGTTTAGTAGTTAATAACAAGCCTCCCCGAGAGGACGTTAGAAGTTGCTAGCAAGAAACCCCCCTTTAACTAGGCGGGTGTGAATTAGATGAGAAAGCGGCATTGTGGGTCTTAGAAAAACCTCTTAAGTTTACTTAAGAGGTTTTTCTATTACCTTATTCTCCATATCAACAAGAATATCAGTCTTAAATGTATAATATTTTGTCAGTTTGGAAACATAATGAGTATAAAGAATAAATATATTAATGGAGGTATCATATGGAAATAACTACAAAGGAAATATTAAAAAAGAAAATACTTGATGTTCAAGAGTTGATAAGAGACTATGAAATACTTTCTAAAAAGGTTAATGATATGGAAGTTGCAGACTTATTTAAGGAATATGCAGAAGAATGTGGTTACCAAGCACAAAATCTTCAAAAGATTCTGAAGAAAAATTTTGAAGGAAAAAATAGGGAAAATTGATTGTATCAATAATTTTGGGGTAATAAATTAAAATAATAACAAAAATGCAAAGGGGAGATTCAAGTGATTAGAAATATTATTGATGAAAAAAGACGAGAGGTACAAAGAAAAAAGAAAATTAAAACTGCTAAAGACGTAGCTACAGGTGCTGCAATAGGTACAGCTTTAGGAGCAGTAACGGGTTTATTATTTGCACCTAAATCTGGTAAAGAGACTAGAAAGGATATCGCAGATAAATCTAAAGAAGTAGCTGATAATGTAAAACATACGGTTCAGGACTCTGTAGAATTAACCAAAGATTGGACAGATAAAATTATCCATGATGTAAAAGAAAATGTTGATGTCTTAAAGGAGAAAAAAGTTCAACTTAAAAATGATTTAAAAGAAGATTCTGTTGACGCAATAGAAGAAATAGGTGAAGGAATCGCTAACATTGGTGAAATAATAGAAGAAAAAGCAGAAGAAATGAAAGATGAATTAAAATAAGATCAACTTAAAGGATAAGGGGGGAAACCATGGATGCAAACCTCACAGTAAAAGACCTATTCAGTCTAATATTATTTTTAGTCGGTATAGGAGTAGGTATCTATTTTATATTGGTATTGAGTAAAATAAACAAAATTTTAGGTCAAGCTAAGGATATGATTGAAGCCAATATTAAAGAAATAGATACCACTATAAAGCAACTTCCAGATATAAGCCACAATATAAATGAAATTACAAAAGAGACAAAACATACTATAACAGACATCGGTCCGGAATTGAGTGGATTAGTCCACAATATCAACTCTATATCGGATCAAGCATCGGCTATTACAAATACTGTTAAAACTACCACCGACAAGGTAAGTCTAACAGTAGATGATGTCACAGATAGCATCAGTGATACTGCTTTTGCTTTCCAGTATGGAAGTAAGACATTTACAGATTATGTAAATATTATTATGGAAGTGTTTGAAGCGATAAAAAATATGATAAATAAACGCTAGAGCCCTATATTTAGGGTTCTTTTAATGTAAAATTTATTATTTATAATGCAATAATAACGGATATAATATATAATGGATTTAAGTGTAATGTATCTTATTATCATAAATAATGAAAGGCTGATATAATGAAACGTATTAAATTGATAGTCAATCCTTCATCTGGTAGACAGACTGCAGAAACAAGGATAGATAATTTAAGCAAATTGTTACTAGATTCTGGCTATACAATAAGCAAGTTTTTTACTAGAAAAAAAGATGATGCAATGTATGAAACCATTAGGACTTGCGAAGGAGATTGGGATATCATAATTGTTTCCGGGGGAGATGGAACAGTCAATGAAGTAGCTAAAGGAATAGCAATGAGTAAAACAAAACTTCCAGTTGCTATATTATCTTCAGGAACGGTGAATGATTTTGCAAATTATATGAACATCCCAACAAAAATTACTGACTTTTATAATATGATAGAGGCAGGTAAGATAATTGATATAGATTTAGGTAAAGTTGGAGACGATTATTTTGTAAATGTGGCAGCGGGAGGCTTGCTTACTAATGTAGGTTACCAGGTACTACCTGAAGCTAAAGCATTACTAGGACGGTTAGCCTATTATTTCGAAGGTCTAAGGGAACTTGCCGTGGAGGGCATAGTACCTATTAACATGAAATTTGAAAGCTTAGAATATACAAAGGAAGAAAAAGTACTACTGTTTTTAGTTTCAAACAGCTCATCCATTGGTGGTTTTAAAAAATTAGCTCCAAATGCGGATGTTATAGACGGACTACTAGATGTTCTTATAATAAAGGATTCAGATATCGCTGAAATAGCCAATATATTCTTTAATATTTTAAGAGGAGAGCATATCAATCATCCCAATGTAGCCTATTTCAATACAGATAAAATCACTATTTCATGTGATTCCAAGGTTACTCTAGATATCGATGGCGAATATGGTGGAACATTACCTAAAACATTTGAGGTAGTACACAAGGGAATGAAAATATTTGTTTCCTAGAAAAGGGGTGAGTTAAATGACTGAAACTAAAATTGATGAATATATTGCTGAAATTGAAAAGTATTTAAGAAGAATAGATCATACGATCAGAAAAAAAGGTAGAGAAATAATCATAGAAGCTAATATTACAATACCACAATTTCAAGCATTACAAATATTGATACACAATGAAAACTTAACTATAGGTGAATTAAGTCAGAAAATGGCTTTAGCCTGTAGTACAATAACAGATTTAATAGACAGAATGGAAAAAACAGAGTTAGTTATTAGACGTAGAAGTGAGAAAGATAAAAGGGTGGTAATTGTAGAAGTTTTACCCAAAGGCCATGATATCTTAGAAAAAGTGCTAAAAAAGAGAAGAGCATACTTAAAAGGGATGATGTCTGAGTATAATTTAGAGAATATGGATATTTTAAGACATCAATTAGAAACATTATATGAGGCTATTGGTAGTGAGTAGTAATTAGTTTCGAATGAAAAGGGGAAATTTAATGAAACTTATTAATAGTAGGTTTAGAGTGAATGATGTTATCTATGAAGGGGAAATAGAGGAATCCTATATAGTCAAAGATATACAGGAAAAAGACAAGATAAAATATCTTAACATTTATAATGGGGAAAACAACAAAAGAGTAATTGACTATTTTACTGAGGAGTTCTCTACATTAGTCAATATTAAGCATAAAAACTTAGTTATGCTAGATGAATTTGGCATTATAGAGAGTATCAATCTTAAAAAATCTGGCTCACTAACTAACTTTTATATGTTAAATGAATATATAAAAGCACCTAGGTTAATTGACTTAAAAGATAAAATCTCTTTAGAGGATTGTCTTAAAATAATTGTGGATTTAATGAGTGTAATAGATTTTATTCATTTTAGGGGATTCTCCTATAAACACCTAAGTCCAACTAATGTTTTTATATCTGATAATTGTGAAGTAAAGCTTAGGGACTTGGCAAGTATAACTAGGGACTTTATTTATTCACAACATGATGATTTAACAGAACTCTTTTTAGCGCCAGAATTGTTCGCTGATAGGCAAGAGGTTAATAAGTTTGTGGACTATTATTCTATTGGGATGATAATGAAATATCTTTTATTTAAAGGACTCAATATAGAAGAAGTAAGCAAAAATAGTTTTAGAAACGAATTTAAGCTAACTGACAATCAAAAAGTATTCTTACTAAATACAATAACAAATCTTACTCATAAAGATCAAACCTTTAGAAGCACAACCTTAAAAAACCATATACAAGGTATTTTAACTATATTTATTTTAGATTATAATTATGATTTAGTTAAGGAAAGAGATCATCTAATATTAAATACAAAGATTATTGGTAGAGATAAAGAAATCAATACCTTCATTGGTATTGATAATTCTTTATCTAATGGTGTTAAGAAGTTTAATGGAGCGATTATATCAGGAAGGCCTGGTTCTGGGAAGACCAAGTTGTTACGAGAGATTGCTTTTAGATATTGTCTATTAGGTAGGTCTGTATTCCATATTAAGGGCAGGGAGGATCTGATTTCAGGTGGATTAAATATTGCTACTTTATTAAAAGCATCATTTAAAAATGCACCTAATGACATACTCAATAAATATAATGATGATTTTAATGAGGTATTGAGTAAGGATGCAAACGATGAATTCAAATATGATGCATTAAGATCTAAAACTTCCCAAGAAAAACATATGATTTTCAATAGATTGACAAATTACTTTGCTGATCTATCTAAAGATGGGACAATCTATATTCTTATTGATGATGTATATGCTGCTAATGATGATTTTATAAGTTTCTTAAACTATATGATGTTTAAATTAGAGAATAATAAAGTCTTTTTAATAATTACTACTGTTGATCCAGTACTAGTAAATAATAATACAATAAAACTCAATCTGAAACTAATGTCCAAAAGTGATTCCGTTTTACACATTGAGTTAGATAATTTATCTGAAGGGGATACAGGTAAATTTGTTAAGAGAATATTAGGCATGAACTATATCCCTAAAGATTTTAGTTCCTTTATATATAAGGAAAGTTTGGGGAATCCTAATTATATTTACTTCATAATTAAAGACATCTATAATCGTGGACATCTCTATATGTCAGAAAGAGGCGTATGGGATACGAAAGAAAAGGATTATGATAAAATTATAATCTCTATTGATGAAAATCATGTGATAAATAGCCAATTAGAGAGTTTAAATAAGGATGAGTATAAAGTTTTAGAATTGATTTCCCTATCTAAAGATATGGTTACTAAGGATATTTTAATGGAAATGATAGACATAGAAGGAGAAAACCTAAATTCCATAATAAAATCCCTTATTGAATCAAAAATTATCAACGACAAGATAAAGGATAACACTGAAATTATAAGTGTTTACAGTACTGAATTGAAGAAGACAGTTTATTCAAGACTAGATTGTCTTGGGAAACAAAGACTTCACAAAAAAGTTGCTAGTTTAATAATTAGATTATATAAAGATAATTTCGAATTTATAATGGAAGAACTGATATACCATCTTAAAAACTCGGATCAAAATGATTATGCTTTAGAACTGGTCTTAGAAGAAGCGAACAATCAAACTAATAAATATAATAGCTACTCTATATCTTTATGGGAGCATGCATACTATCTTGTAAAAAATACTGACAATGATGAAATCCTAAAAATTCTTGATACATTAATTTCGATTTACAATATGCAAGGTTTTACTGATTTGACAGGGGATTATTTAACCAAAATGCATAGAATTGCAATGGATAAAAATAATCTAGAATATTTGATTATGGCAAAACATCATCAAATAGAGATATATTTTATCTCTAATCAACTAGATATAGCAGAAAGTTTGATTGCAGAGATAGAAGAAATAGTCAATAATCATGAAGAACTATATAAGGGGAAAATTCTTCTATTAATAAACAAAACAAAACACGCATTAAATACAAGTAGATTTGAAGGTATCGATCAGTATTTACTTGAAGCTATTAAAATATCTAAAGAGAATAACATTCTAAAATACCTTGGAGCTATCTATAATCTTTATGGGATTTACTATTATATGATAGGAAAAACAGAAGAGGCCGCAGAATGTTTTAACAAAAGCATAAAATATTTTGAACTATATGGAAATACAGTTGAAGGGATTAAACCTATCAACAATATGGGGAATATTTACAGCAATATTTATGGTGAAGATGATGAAGCTTTAGTATATTATCAAAAAGGTTATGAGATCGCATTGAAATATGAGTTTGCTAAAGCCAGTGGTGTCTTTACAAGCAATATTGGAGGCATATATTATCAGAATTTCCAATTAGATAAGGCTCAGTATTACTATGAAACTTCTAGGAATATTGGAAATGATATTGGTGAATATAGGACCATTATTTTATCAAATTTGAGCCTTGGTATGATTTATCTACGTTTGAATAAATATGAAAAGGCAAAGGATATATATATATTTATTGAAGAAGTAAATAATAAAGAACCTTTCCTAGATAGCGAGATTCTTACAGGCTATTATACTTTCATGGGAATGTACAATTTTTATTTTGGTAAATTTGAGGAAGCTTTAAAATTCTTCGAACTTTTAAGGGAGATTACAAAAGAGTATAGTAATAGAGAGAATGCATGGGCAGAAGCAAATATTATAATTATAAAAGCTCTTAGATATTCAGATTATAATAGAGAAGAAATGGAAAATATAATAAATAAATACCAATTAACTAAAATGAATAATATTGTTTTAGAAACTCTACTAGTTTTTGCTATGTTGGCCCTTGACTATGAGGATTATGATTTTGCAAAGAAAATTCTCAACATCTATTCTAAAAATGAATATGGAGAAAGTGAAAGTTTAATAGTTTTAAGGGATATTATTGATATTAGTGTAGATACTACAGTTGAAAAGCTTTTAGCTGCAGAAAACCATGAAAATAAGCAGGTATTTAAAGATTATTTCCTATATTATCATGTTATGCTAGCTGAACAATGGGCTAAGCTAAAAAATTATAATAGGGCAATAAGCCACAGTTTTAAGGCCTTGGATAATTTATTGAAAAGGATGGAATCTATTCGAGATAAAGAGCTTAGATATAGTGCGACTTTAAAAAATAATGGTGATGAGTTAAAAGCACAGTTGGCCAGATATATAAAGCTAGAATTTGGCAAGGATATCAACTATATTACCTTAGACGAAGCTTATAGACAAGGTTTAAGATATAATGATCTAAATCGCATACTAGATCAATTGACATTAGATAAGTATAGGCAGATAAAAAATATAGATAATAATTATGAATATATCAATTCTTTAGAGACCTTAATAGACAAATTTACAGATGATTATCAAAGAAATATGGATATGGTTTTGAATTATATAGGATATGTAACCTTAGCCAATAAAGGATATATATTACTTTATGATGAAGAGAATGATGGACATGTAATTATCTCTTCTTTAAACAATGATAGTAGTTGCACACTTAAGAAAAATCTGTTAAGTCAATCTAATAGAAGTACTGTTGGTATAGTAGTCAATAAAAATCTAAAGAATATGGATAGTAGTAAGTATGTGGAATTTTTACCAGAGTCTGCAGTGGGTGTAATTTGTGTTCCATTATTCAAAAATAAAAGAAATGAAGCGGGAAGCGAAAGGCGGAAAATGGGTACACGTGCTTTTATACAGGGTGAGACCCAACTTAGAAGGCAAAGCAAAGTATATATTTATTTAGAGACCGATAGTTTTTTAAATAAATTTGAATATGATAAACTATTATTGATTAAAAATCTTGCAAACTTAATTCATTTAAATGCAGAAAACAGATATTTTAAAAGTATTGCAGTAACTGATAAACTAACTGGTGTACTGACTAGAAAGCACTTTGAGCTTGAAATTGAAGATTTAATCGACCAATATAGTCAATATAATGGAAGCTTTAGTCTTCTTATGGTAGACTTAGATAACTTCAAAGGTATCAATGACACCTATGGACATTTAACAGGTGACGAAGTTTTATCAGTCATAGGATCTACATTGAAAGAAAGTGTTAGATCAACCGATTTAGTTGCAAGATATGGCGGGGAAGAGTTTGTCATTATTTTGTTTGACACAAATATTAAAGAAGGATTTGATATTGCAGACAAAATAAGGAAGAACATAATGAATATTAAAATTCCGGGAGTCGAGAGACAAATATCTGTAAGTATAGGACTAGCACAATATCCTGAACATGGTCAGTCTAAAAAGAACCTAATAGGAAAGGCGGATCAAGCCTTATATAATGCAAAGGAAATAAGAGGAAAGAACACTTTGGTTGTATGGAATATAGACATGGGAGAAGGCTCAAACAATAGAGACAAACTAGCAGGAATACTTACTGGAAACACAAATAAAGATAATATGAATATATCTAATGTAATCAATACAGTAGCGCTTATTGAAAAAGATTTAGATGAAAACAAAAAAATATATGAGTTTACAAAGAGAGTATTGGAGATATTGGAGGCGCAGTACGCCACATTTATTAAATATCAACAAGGCAAAGAAAATATTATTAAAACAAGGGTTAGAAATGTGAAAGATTGGGTAAAAACTCCTAAATTAAACGATGATATAATTGATAAAGTTGTTGCAAATAAAAAAGGCGAATTTCTTGTTGATTGGGATAATGTAGAATTGATAGATCCAATAACTGAGGAGCCCCAATGGCAATCAGTCTTAGTATTGCCTTTAATAAAAAACAATGTGGTACTAGGGGTAATATACCTTTCTGTACCTATAAAAGAAAAAGAGTTTACCTTTGAGGATTTTAATTTAGGAAGTTTATTATCAAACATCTTTACAGCAGCACTATCCCAAAATTAAATTAGAAGTGTGTAGTTATTATAGGAGGAGAGTAATATGGCAGTCACGATAAAAGATGTAGCTAAATTAGCGGAGGTATCTATATCTACAGTTTCAAGAGTAATCAATGAATCAAAACCAGTAAGCCCAGAGGCAAGAAGAAGGGTTCAACATGCCATTGAAACTCTAGGATATGAACCAAATGAAGTTGCCAGAAGTCTGGTTACAAAAAAATCAAATTTGATTGGTGTTATTGTAGATGATATTGGAAACCACTATGTATCACAGATTGTGCGTGGTATTGAGGAAATAGGTAGAATGTATAATTATGATATCATTGTATCTTCAAGCTATGGAAATGCAGATACAGAGTTAAAGTTTTTACAGTTATTGAAAACTAAGCAAGTAGAAGGTATCATTCTTGTATCTGAGATCATCAATCAAGGTGTGGTTGATTACATGAAAAAAACCAAACTAGAATTTATGTATCTAAATAGATATTATAATGTACCTGAATTACCAACGATTGCATTGGACAATAAAAAGGCAGTTAAGATGATGATGGATTATTTAATAGAATTAGGTCATAAGAAAATACTTTATCTTAGTCAAGAAACAAATAGTGATAATACAATAGAAATAGAAAAGATTGAAGCTTATAAAGAATCTATGAGATCAATTGGTGAGGATCCAATATTAGTCCAAATTAATAACCATAGAGTAGATGGTGGATATAAAATTGGGCGAGAGATAGTGCAAATTAAGGAAGAGAAAGGCGTCACAGCAGTGTTTTGTTGCCAAGATGAATTAGCCATAGGCCTTATGAATTATCTATATGACAATGGTATCAATGTACCTAATGATATATCAGTATCTGGCCATGGAGATATCAATGTAGCTTCTATCTATAGGCCGACACTTACAACTACTAAAGAACCATATTATGATATGGGTGCTATTTCCATAAGAAAGATGCTAAAAAAATTAATAGGTGAGCCAATTAACGATGAAGAGATAGTTTTACCAATTAGATTAATTAAAAGAGAATCTTGTAAGAATATTTGATGAATTATCCTAAATTTGTGATATAATATAATCTAGATTCTTAAAAATTGAAAGAGGATAAAGTATGAATGAAAAATACTTAATTAAAAAAATAGAAAAAACAAAAACCATAGCTTAAGCTATGGTTTTTTTTCAACACTTTATCAAAGTGCTAAAATAGTAGGTTAAATAACAGAATATGGAGGGTAAGTATGAAAAGGGTCTATATAAATGGAAGCGACTTAACGCTGGAGGATTTTATTAATGTCACAAGACGTAATTACATGATAGAATTAACTAAAGAAGCAGAAATGAACATAAAAAAATCTAGGGCTTTAGTAGACAAGTATTTTGATGAAAATAAGGTTATCTATGGAATAACCACAGGATTTGGAAAGTTTAGCGATGTATCCATAACAAGCCTAGAAGGAAAACTTCTCCAAAGAAATTTAATTATTAGCCATGCTTGCGGAGTCGGAAATCCACTTGATGAAGAAATTGTAAGAGGTATCATGCTTCTTAGAATAAATGCCTTGTCAAAAGGTTATTCGGGTATTAGATTATCTGCATTAAGAACATTGATTGATATGTTAAACAAAAGAGTACACCCAATAATTCCAGAGAAAGGATCTTTAGGAGCCAGTGGAGATTTAGCACCACTATCTCATATGGTTCTAGTTATGTTAGGAGAAGGCGAAGCTGTATATAAAGGAGAGAAATTACCTGGTAAAGAAGCAATGAATAAGGCTGGAATTGAGACAATAGAGTTAGTGGCTAAAGAAGGTTTGGCACTAATAAATGGTACTCAAGTTATGACTTCTATAGGTGCTCATACTATATATGATAGTTTAAATTTAAGTAAAATAGCGGATTTGGCTGCAGCATTGACGACTGAGGCTTTAAATGGAATAACCGATGCCTTTGATCCCAGAATCCATATGGTAAGAAATCATTATGGACAAAGATGTAGTGGAGAAAACCTATTAAATGCACTTGAAGGTAGCAAAATGACTAGTAGACAAGGAGAGTTAAGGGTTCAGGATTCATATTCTATTAGATGTACACCACAGGTTCATGGAGCAAGCAAGGACTGCTTTAAATTTGTTAAAGAAAAAATAGAAATTGAAATGAATTCTGTTACAGACAATCCAATAATATTTCCAGAGGATAATGAGGTAATATCAGGGGGAAATTTTCATGGTCAACCGATGGCCTTGCCTTTTGATTTCTTAGGTAAAGGTATAGCAGAGCTTGCCAATAAATCTGAAAGAAGATTAGAAAGACTAGTAAATCCTGGTTTGAGCAATGGTCTACCAGCATTTTTGACTAAAAATGGAGGGCTAAATTCTGGTTTTATGATTGTTCAGTATTCGGCTGCATCATTGGTATCCGAAAACAAGGTATTAGCACATCCAGCTAGTGTGGATTCAATTCCATCATCGGCAAATCAGGAGGATCATGTATCTATGGGAACCATAGCTGCCAGAAAGGCTAGAGATATACTAGATAACTCTAGGAGAGTATTGGCTATGGAAATTCTTGGTGCCTGCCAAGCCATTGATTTAAGAGGGAATAAGGGATTGGGTAAAGGAACAGAAGTAGTGTATAACATAATAAGAGATAGCGTTAGTACTTTGGAAGAAGACAGAGTAATGTACCCAGACTTAGACAAATGTAATGACATACTTAAAAGCAATATAATAGTAGAGAAAGTGGAAGAAAAAATAGGTCAATTAAACTAAGGAGGTATTGGTAATGGAATTTCTATCAGAAATAAGGAGAGCTCCAAAGAGAGAATTAACACTTACAAAGAATGAAATCAAAATAGCCCTACAAAATGCCCTGAGATATATTCCTGAAGAAGATCATGAAGAAGTTGCACCTGAATTTTTAGAGGAATTATATACCCGTGGTCGAATATATGGTTATAGATATAGGCCAGAAGGAGCTATTAAGGGTAAGCCTATGGATCAATACAAGGGGAAGTGTATTGAAGCTAAAGCCTTTCAAGTAATGATTGACAACAATTTGGACTTCGACGTGGCCCTATATCCGTATGAATTAGTCACATATGGGGAAACTGGTCAAATATTTCAAAACTGGATGCAATACAATCTGGTTAAAAAATATCTTGAAGAACTTACAGATGAACAGACACTAGTGATCTCATCAGGTCACCCAGTAGGTGTATTTAAATCATCGAAGACTAGCCCAAGGGTAATCATTACAAATGCCTTAATGATAGGGGCCTTTGATGATCAAGATCATTGGATTAAAGCACAGGCTATGGGTGTAGCAAACTACGGACAAATGACAGCGGGCGGGTGGATGTACATTGGACCGCAGGGAATAGTTCATGGAACATACAATACAATTCTAAATGCAGGTAGGATGAAGCTAGGTATTCCGGAGGATGGAGATCTACGAGGCCACCTGTTTGTCAGCTCTGGCCTCGGTGGTATGAGTGGAGCACAAGGGAAAGCCACAAAGATAGCCAATGGGGTAGGAATTATTGCAGAAGTAGATTACTCCAGGATTAAAACTAGACTTGATCAGGGATGGATAGACAAATCATCTGATGATTTAGATGAGATATTTGCCTATGCTAAAAAATCCATGTATGATGGAGAACCAATAGCCTTGGCATATCATGGAAATATCATAGATTTATTAGAATACGCAGTAGAAAATAATATTCATATAGAACTGCTATCAGACCAGACATCTTGTCATGCTCCGTACGATGGAGGATATTGTCCTCAAGGATTAACCTTTGAAGAGCGAACCAGGATGTTGGCAGATGATAAACCAAGATTTATAGAAGAAGTTAATAGATCCTTAACCCATCATTATAATTTAATAAAAACTCTAGTAGATAAAGGAACATACTTCTTTGATTACGGTAATGCATTTTTGAAATCCGTGTATGATGCAGGGGTAAAGGATATATGCAAAAATGGAGTAGATGAATCAGAAGGCTTTATATTTCCTTCCTATGTAGAAGATATCATGGGTCCTATGTTATTTGATTATGGATATGGACCATTTAGGTGGGTCTGTTTAAGTGGTAAACATGAAGACTTAATCAAGACAGATAAAGCAGCTATGGAATGTATTGATCCTAATAGAAGAGGACAAGACAGAGACAACTATATATGGATTAGAGATGCTGAAAAAAATCAATTGGTAGTAGGTACTCAAGCCAGAATCCTTTATCAAGATGCAATGGGTAGAACTGAAATAGCACTTAGGTTTAATGAGATGGTTCGAAATGGTGAAATAGGGCCAGTGATGCTAGGCAGAGATCATCATGATACAGGAGGTACAGATTCGCCATTTAGGGAAACAGCCAATATAAAAGACGGTAGCAATATTATGGCAGATATGGCAACCCAATGTTTTGCAGGAAACGCAGCTAGGGGTATGAGCTTAGTTGCACTGCACAATGGCGGTGGGGTAGGCATAGGTAAATCAATCAATGGTGGATTTGGTATGGTTTTAGATGGTAGTGAAAGGGTAGATGGTATTTTGCGTACTGCCATCCCTTGGGATGTAATGGGTGGAGTAGCAAGAAGAGCCTGGGCTAGAAATTCCAACTCTATAGAAACTTGTAAGGAGTTCAATGAAATCCACAAAGACACAGATTATATTACAATCCCTCATATAGCTGATATGGATTTAGTGAACAAATTAGTAAAATAGAAATCTTGGGGAAAAAATAGAGACCAGTGAGAAACTATTGCATGCATTTGTATGACCAAATAGGATTTTTTTACTGGTCTTGTGTTATAATTAGGAAGTAAATGAAAATGGAGGTGTATAGATGAAAGCAACTTTGGTAATAAAAAATATAGATAATTTAATTACCCTTAAGGGTGAGAATCGTGCAAGAGCTGGGAAAGAAGTTAATGATATAGGGCTAATTACCAATGGAGTTGTAGCTATTAAAGACGATAAAATAATCTTTGCAGGGAATGAACTTCCATCTAATATAGAGGTAGATAATGATACTCTAATAATAGATGCTGTTGGTAAAACGGTGACCCCTGGATTAATAGATTCCCATACTCATGTAGTTCATGGAGGATCTAGGGAAAATGAATTGGCTATGAAGCTAAAGGGTGTAAGTTATTTAGATATATTGGCATCGGGTGGTGGAATCCATAGTACTGTAAAAGCAACAAAAGAGGCAAGTTTTGATGAACTATATAATAAAGCCAATAAAAGCTTAGATACTATGTTAAGTTTTGGTACAACAACAGTTGAAGGTAAATCGGGGTATGGAATAGATGATTTTGATACAGAGATTAAACAGTTAGAAGTGGCTAAAAAGCTTAATGAAGACCATCCAGTGGATATAATCTCAACATTTATGGGGGCTCATGCAATACCTAAGGAATTTGAAGACAATCCAGATGCTTTTGTAGATATAATTATAGATAAGATGCTACCTGTCGTTGCAGAAAAAGACTTGGCAAAGTTTTGTGATGTCTTCTGCGAAGAAGGGGTATTCACCATTGATCAATCAAGAAGGATCCTTTTAAAAGCAAAAGATCTAGGTTTGGGAATTAAAATTCATGCAGATGAAATAAAACCATTGGGTGGTGCAGAATTGGCTGCTGAAATAGGTTGTATTTCTGCAGACCATTTAATAGCGGCTAGCGACAAAGGTATTAAAGAAATGGCTAAAAAAGGTGTCATAGCCAATCTTCTACCAGGCACAAGTTTTAATTTACAAACAGGCAACTTTGCGAAAGCAAGGCAGATGGTAGAAGAGGAAGTTCCAATAGCGTTATCTACTGATTATAATCCAGGATCTTGTCCTACTGAGAATATCCAGTTAATCATGAGTTTTGCTTCATTGATTATGAAACTAACACCAGAAGAAGTGATTACTGCTGTAACTATAAATGGAGCAGCTTCATTAGGCATAGCAGAGACCCATGGTAGTATTCAAGAAGGTAAAACTGCAGATATAGTTGTATTTGATACTCCAAATATAGAATATTTAATATATCATTTTGGAATCAATCATACAAATACTGTAATAAAAAATGGTAAAGTAGTTTATACAAAGTAAAATATTAGGATGGTATAACAAATGATAAATGAAATGATAAAAGCATTTCTGTTAGTATTTGTAGCGGAAATGGGAGATAAAAGCCAAATAATTGCTATGACTTTTGCAACTCAGTATAGGAAAAAAGACGTGCTAGCTGGTGTGGCTATTGCAGCTATTCTAAATCATGGATTAGCTATTGTGCTAGGAAGATATTTATCTAAGGTTATACCTTTGAATTTAGTGCAGATTTTAGGAGGGTTTGTATTTATAATATTTGGCCTGTTGTCCTTGAAGGATGAGGAACTAGATGATTTTAATGCAAATAAATCCTTAGGACCAATTAACACTGTAGCATTGGCATTTTTTATTGGTGAGTTAGGGGATAAGACACAGCTTACTGCAATGACTCTAGCTAGTGAAGCAGTTAGTCCCCTATTTATACTAATTGGTACTGTATCTGCTATGGTTACTACAAGTGCGTTAGGTATACTGGTAGGAAGTAAGATTGGTGATAAGATTCCGGATATATTTATAAAAATTGTTTCTTCTCTTGTATTTATAGTATTTGGTATTCTAAAACTATATGATGTTCTGCCAAGTAGATATTTAACTAGTGTTAATATAACAATATTTATAGCGGTTATTGGAGTTTTAGAGATATATCTAATAGGAAGATTAACTAATAATAGGAAAGTTATAACTTCTCCTATGAAAAAAGCCGCTAAAAACCTATATACACAAACTGAAGCCCTAAAAAGATCGCTAGACAGTATTTGTTTAGGTGACGATGTATGTGGCACATGTTCAGGGAAAAACTGCTTGATTGGATTTATTAGATTCATCATAAAAGAGGCTAGAGAGAATGAAAGCTACTATACAGACTTTACTATGAATGTAGATAAATTCATAAAAAAGGACTATGATAAAAAACAGGTTGTTAAATCATTGGGCCTTATACTTGCAGACTACAATATGTATAGATGGGAAGACAATGAAGAATTCGTAGTAAGAAAGATAAAAGATTCATTAGAGTACATTTTATTTAATAGAAGGATAGATGAAAACTACGATATTGATAGATATATTATAGAAGTAAAAAAAATAGATAAAAGGCTTGCTAAATTATTAGAGGCAGAAATTCTATATAATTTGAATTAAGGAGTAGATCATGTCAATTAGATTAATGATAGTAGATGACCACAGATTATTCAGAGAAGGAATAAAGAAAATATTATCAGATACCAAGGATATTGTAGTAGTAGGAGAAGCATCTGATGGCGAATCTGCAATTATGAATATGGATATTTACAATCCAGACATAATCTTGCTTGATATAGTGATGCCTCACATGAATGGTATAGAGACATTGAGCAAAATAAAGGATCTGGGAATTAAAAGTAAGGTTATTATATTGTCAGCCTACTCAAATAAAAAAAACATTATTGAGTCAATAAAGATAGGGGCCAATGGATTCATCACTAAAGATAATGATAGTGAAAGTCTTATTAATGTAATAAGAAATGTTTACTCTGGAGAAACCTATCTTCAACCATCTCTAGGAAAGATACTTCGTGAGAATATAGGTGAAGAATTTCCAAATGATATAGATATAGAGAAGATAGAGACATTATCTAAAAGAGAATATGAAATATTAACTTTGATAGCAAATGGTTATAATAATAAAGCAATAGGAAAAGAACTGTTTATTAGTGAAAAAACAGTTAAGAATCATATAACTAGTATATTTAAAAAGATTGAAGTAGAAGATAGAGTACAGGCTGTTATCTTTGCATATACAAATGAAATTATATAAATGGAATAAAAACTTTATAAAAAATGTTGACAAAGTATTAGAAACAGTGTATAGTATTAAATTGTCAGCTAAACATTTAGAGATGAACACTTTTAAAACAAATTGTTCTTCTAAAAAGAAAAAAGAAATTCTTAAAAGTAGTTGACAAAGGATACGAAACAGTGTATCATATTAAAAGTTGGCTCTAAAAGATTTCAACAGCCAACAAAAAGAATTTTAAAAAAGTAGTTGACATAACTCGGAAGAGTATGTTATACTAAATAAGTTGCTCCAAGAGAGTGGCAGCT
>JAAYGX010000112.1 GCA_012735585.1 Tissierella sp. | reverse complement strand
ATCCAATACCATACTATATGGTATTGGATAGTATAGACATAACCTCTTCCATAAGTAACTTTTACCATATGCCACCTTCCTTGTACATATGATAACATAAGTATCTTAATAGTCCTAGTGTTTTAGAGCCCTTTGAATCCATTTTTATCAACATATATCGTCACTAACTCACGACTGAAGTCACAAGAATGCGTGACCGATCTATTCAAGGAATAAATAATAAAATAAAAAAGATGCCATTAATGATAATCATTAATTACTTAATTGAACAATAGTTAAAAAGCGATTCATATAACCTAAAACAACAAAGCTTGTACTAATACTTACTCCTACTTCATCTCCTGCGGTTAAGGAGGCTTGAACTACAAACGTTGAACTGCTTCTATTGGAAATCTTAAAAAAAGTAGTAGTATCACCATAAATTGGTGCACCATTGACAGTCATAATAGCATCTAGATATGGTTGATCTGGATCTGGATCAACAGTGGCTTCAGCATTAATAGATATGGTTATTTGATAAATTCCACTTTCTCCCACCACAAATCCATTGCCCGATGGGCTGACTGAAATAGTATCTGATAAAGGTCCAACCACACTTAATGGCACAGGTTCGAATGTTTCTCCAGGTGTCTCTACACTACTTCCTCTTAAAGAGCCAAAAGCTCAAACAACTTCTCCAGTAGCACCTGTGGAACCTGGCGGACCACAACATGGTATACAAAGCGGCGGACATAAACCACAACCCTGATCCCATGATGGATTACACTCCTGATTCCACGAATTATTAAAATTAGTTTCTGTTATCTCAACTCTATTGTTATCATCATTATTAATAGATGAATTTGAATCAAATAAGTTTTCATTATTATTCATACAAAAACTCCTTTCCAGTAAACAGAATTTTACCATCTATACTTTATATTTATGACATTATTTCAATTTTGTGCATAAAACAAGCTATTTTATGTCCTCTCCAGAATGGGCATGAATTAGGCTTACCTATGGTTGCAAGAATTGCAAAAGCCCATCAAGGACATTTGGTGTTATCCAGTGATATTGGAAAAGGGTTTAGATCGGAAATCGTATTGCCTTCCATAAATCATGATTAAGAGAAACATTGGTTAGGTTTTGGATATAAATAAAGGGAACTTTCAATGGCGTGAAGTTCCCTTAAATTTATTTATGATGCTCTTTTTTCTTTATCATCAGTTCAGTCCATCCAATCTTATACCCACTTCGAATAGCTACATTCATGGACTTTGTATGAGTAAACCGAGTACCATATGTTGGAATAATTCCTCCATTATTTTCTTTAACAATTCTATTGGTGATAGCAGAAACCAATACAGGAGCAAGTCCCTGTCCTCTATATCCGTCAAATACCTCAATACCGATTTCCCAAACATATTTTCCATTATAATTTGCTCCTGCCATCCCAACAATAGTATCTCCAATTTGATAAGAAACGCCTATTTTATCAGGATCGATATCACCGTATAAAAATGATTCCTGAAAACGCTCATCTTCTTTAAATTGTTTGATTTCATCTCCATAATAGAATGTTAGATGACTTTCATGCTCTTTAGGTATTTCTTTAGTTCTACTGGGATTAAAAAAGGGAGCATAATTACTGATTTCATAACCATAATTTTTCAATAAGTTCTCTAATTTTCTTAAATAAAAAAGTTCACCAAACCATTCTCCTTGAACATCTTCAAATTCTCTTTTCAAATGCCCAGTTAGTTCCTCATTATCCGTACGACAAAGAATCCGATTATCAACAAAAATTCTATCCCCTTCACCTCTTGCCCAATATCGCATTTCCATTTTCGGTTCTCCAGTTATAAACAGATTTTTAGGTTCTTTAATTTTATCTATTGTACAAGACATGT
>JAAYGX010000111.1 GCA_012735585.1 Tissierella sp. | reverse complement strand
GCTACCTGGCTTTTATTTGGCTTTAGTCACCCATCACTTTAGATTATTTCCCTCAATATTTCTATTAAAGTTAGCCATATTAAGAGCCGGTGTACCAGTTCCCACAGTTGTGGAGCTATTATTTATGCTATTTCTATTTCAAATTATTAGAGAAGCAGCCGTTAGACTTCCTCAGCCGTTAGGCTCAACCCTAAGTATTGTTGGGGCTTTGATCTTAGGGGATGCTGCTGTTCGTTCAGGCTTGGCATCTCAAATGACAGTTGTAGTCGTTGGGATAACGTCTATTAGCTCATATTTGATACCAAAGATTTACTCTGCTGTATTCACATGGAATATAGTCTTGATATTTTTCTCAGCAAGTTTAGGCCTTCCCGGTTTTTATACAGGTTTTGTGCTTTTAGTCGCACATCTAGCTAATTTAGATAGCTGTGGATATCCCCATTTATTTCCTTTGGGAACTAGAAAAAGCTTTAAATTTAAGGATTCTACTTATAGAGGATATCTATCTGAAATAACAAATAGTATGTTTAAAAAGGAAGATTAGAAATGAAAAAAAGACTACTATTAACGATGATTATTGCGAGTATTCTTTTAACGGGCTGTTTTTCATATATGGATATTAATAGAGTTTACTTTTCTACTATCACCATTCTTGATAAAGAGGCGGATGGAAGTAGAGATCTTTATGGAGAATATTTTACTTCGGATCGTGGTGATTCGGAACAGGGGGGAGTAGTCACCAGAGTGGTTTTAAAAGGTAATGGAAGAAATTCTTATGAAGCATTTGATAACCTTCAAGGAAGTTCAACTTATCCAATTCGGTATGATTTATTAAGAGCTATAGGTTTTACTGAAGATCTAGCTCGTGATGGTATTGAAGAATCTTTAGATTTTTTAGAAAGGGACCAAAATGTAACTAATAAAATTTTCCTCTTCATAACACCTGTTGACCCTGAAAAATTTATGAATCTTGAAATGAATGATGATAAGTACGTAGGTGTTTGGTTAGAGGATTTATTTATTTTTCAAGAACATCAATCAAAAATTCTTTCAATCAGGTCAAATGACTATTTAAATGAAAGGCTAAAGGGAAGTAGAATTAGTGTTTTACCTATTATTGATATAGTGAAGATGCCTACGGAAGAAAGATTGTACGTTTCAGCGGCAGCTATTATGGAGAATAATAAGATGATTGGTGAATTAAGTAAAGAAGAAATACCTTTATATAAGATCCTCTTTCATAGTGATAAGGATATCGTAGGCACCTTTAGTGTTATAGATCCAAATACAAGGGCCGATGTTTCCGTATCATTAATCGTCATGGATATTGACCAAAAAATAGAGACTATTGATGGTAAATTAACCCTTATCTACGATATTACTGGAGTGTGTACAATACAATCTGTAGTTGGAGAAATGAATTTATTAAATAGTACTATTCGATCAGAATTTATAAAAGCAGTAGAAGAAACCATGAGTAAGAATAGTGAAGATTTTTATAAAAAATATCAAAAAGAGGGAATCGATATACTTGATGTTAAGTTAAAACTTAATAGAAAATATCCTCATATGGAATTTGAAGATGATATTTTTCAAAGCGTAAATATAAAGGTTAATACAACAATCACACTAGATGGTAGTCAAAATATTACCAAAACATTAGAATAATACTCTAGTTTCTCGGCTTGTAACCTTTTACTAAAACTTGACCTACTCAATTTAAAAATATCTTCAAATCTAAATAAAATCAAACTCTAAAGAGAAATACCATATTATTTGCGAGGGAGAAGCTTTTGACATTGATATATCTGAGTGTTATAATTCCTGTAAATGGGTGTAAGTCATTGAATTTTAATTATAACTATTAAAAGAATAAGGAGGATTCAATTATGATAGATAACTCAGATTTAAAATACTTGAAACGCTGTATCGAACTTGCTAAAATTGCATTAGATAAAGGCGACGAACCATTTGGTTCAATTCTTGTGTCATCTGACGGTAAAGTACTTGCAGAGGACCACAATCATGTTGCAGATGGTGATCATACCCAGCATCCAGAATTTGCTTTAGCAAGATGGGCAGCGAAGAATATGACACCTGAAGAAAGAAGTCAGGCTACTGTATATACCTCAGGTGAACATTGCCCAATGTGTGCTGCAGCCCATGGCTGGGTTGGTTTAGGTCGAATTGTTTACGCAAGTTCATCGGAACAGTTGGTTCAGTGGTTAAGTGAAATGGGTGTTGCCCCATCCCGTGTTCGAAATCTTCCCATTCAAGATGTAATTCGTGATACTGCAATAGACGGTCCTGTTCCTGAACTAGCAGAACAAGTTCGCCAACTCCATCGTCTGTTTTACGAAAAAAAGCGTTGATAATGCACGCTATGATGTTAAACCTTTGGTAGTTGTATCTGTAAAATTTCATGATTTAGGGATAGAGGGCTTAAACTATTGCTATATTCTATCCCTTTGCCAACTTTACAACTACCTTACAATACTGGGAACATATTTTTCATTAAAGTTGGATGATTAAGGATATTAAATTTCACTACTAATGCATCATCAATTCTTAGTCATCTATGTTTCTCATAAATTGAAGTAATTCTTGACTAATTTCTTCTGTATATTCCATCGGCAATGAATGGGTTCCATCTTCCCATATTTTTACTTCCAAATTTTTTACACTCTGCAAAGCATTATCATAGGCTTTTTGTGAATCATGAAGAACGCTTTTTCCCCCTAAAGCCACATAAATTGGCATGTTTAATTTTGATAATTGTTCTGCTCCAATTACTTTTGGCAATGGTAATGCTACTGCATAGTGTTCAGTCGCTTCTGCAATCATCCTTGCTAAGGGATCATTCATATCAACTTCAGCTGTTCCTCCAATATCCGCTAACATCTTCTCTCGCATACTATCAGGTAAAAATGGTAATGAAGCAGGTATTGATTTTATATAAAAATCCCATCTCAAACCTGTAAAAACAAAAACTGGCTCTAATAGACTTAATGATATCACCCGATCAGGATAATGAACCGTATAGTTTGCAGCATTCCATCCTCCGAAGGAATGTCCAATAAGGTGAAGTTGAGATAATTCAATTCCTTTGAATACTTGTTCCAGCCAAAGTGCCTGATCATATGCGTTTTCTATTGGCTTATTTTGAACTGACATTCCTGCATCTCCTAGAATATCAATTGTATAGATAGTACGTTGACTTAAAAGTTCTCCCAAATTCTCTGCCCACATTGGAGTACCTGATGTTCTTCCAGGCAAAAGAACTATTGGTATTTCTAATTTATTTGATGAATTTATAAATTCATAGACTCTTACCACGCCATAATCTGTTTCAATATCAAGGGTTCGATTCGGTTCAGGAAGCAGCTTCATAGCATTAGCATAAGCCTCTTTATACTTGTCCTCTCCTTCCACTGTTCTAAACTTACCTAATTGATCTGAATCTTGAAACAGAAAAGGTAAGATTGATATTACAGTAAAAATAATAAGGAATCCAATTAAAAATTTATATCTTTTTTTCATTAATGTACCTCATTTCTCTTATAGTGAGCCATTGCCTCATCAATAAAATTATTAGCAAATTCCATTAGCTGCTTGTCTTCATCCGGCCATAAATCACGGTTTTCATAGGATGTTTTATGTGCTTCTAATAGTTCCTCATCCTTATTAGTAATCATTTGGACCATATTATTCCACTTTTTAGCAAATTCTTGACCTTGATTACTTTTTGGTTCTACTTTATTCATGGTATGTGATATGGCTTCTAAAACAAGAGTTTTCCATTCCCAATAATCTTTTAGTATAGTATCAATACTTTTATAATGCTCCAAAAGGACATTCTGAGCTTCATCATCAAAAGAAATTTTATTATATTTAAATATTGTTTCTTTATTAAACAAAATAATCATTTGTATTAGATTGCCCCAAGGTATTGTTTTACTTTCATCTATGCTGGCCACGCTGGCTTCTAAAATTGCCATGCTACTATTTAAATCATTCATCTTTTGAATTAACATATATTTTTGATCATTTAAGACATTTAAAAACTGCTGTGGAGTTATTGTTTCTGACAGTAGATCTTTTATTTTATTAATTTTTAATCCCATGGATTTGTAGAACATTACTTGCTGTAATCTAGATATATCAGATTCCCTAAAATATCTTCGTCCATGGATATCTTTTTTATCTAAGGGTACTAGTCCAATATTATCGTAATATTGGAGGGTACGAATGGTTACACCAGTTAGTCTAGCAATTTCACCAATTGAAAATATATTTTCATCTTTCATTAAATTACCTCCTTATACTTATATTAAAGCACATTACGTAACGTAATGTGCAAGCTTTTTTATATTTATTCTAGATAATTTTTCTTATAAAGTAGCTATTCCTTCTTCATCTACAAATAAAGTTGGAGAAATTATAGAAATACTAATATCTTTTTAGGAAACCATCAATTTTATCGCCATATTCCTGATTGTAATCTAACCATATTTCACAGTGTTCACTATCATCTACGGTCCAAATTCCTTTGTTATTATTAATGATTGCATCATATATATCTTTCCCCATAAAATATGGCGTCACCATATCAGACTTACTATTTATAATGAGCACAGGAGTTTTCACATTCTTCAATCCACTAGCTACATCGGCATCCTGATAGGTAAATCCTAATTTTAGCTTGTTTATAAGATTCCCGCACCACCATTTCATGCTACTGACTGGACAGTCCATAATCAGAAAATCAATTTTTTCATCTATATTTTCATATCCTAATGCTAATCCAGCAGTAGCTCCTCCATAAGAAGCGCCCCATATCCCTATTTTTTTGTCCTGGAGCATTTCTCATATTTCTCATCCTCCACTTCCTATATTGTTTTCTAACTTCTTTAAAGTAAAGAATGATGCGATTGCGGTAATAGTGTATATTATCGCAAAAGTAAAACCAGAAACTACATCAGTAGGATATGGAGAGATAACTCTTCCAAATGCCAATGCAATAATCAATGAAATTGGCATAAAGACCCCAATTATGATATTTAGCCATTTTATAATGAAGGGTGCTTTTGATTGGGATATTAGATTGGCTATAAAGTAAGCTGCAACACCGACTACTTGAATTATCATTGAACCCCAGATGCTTTCTGCTGATTGCTCTGCATACCAACTACCAAATGCTGTAAAAACTCCAATTGCTAAAAATGCAGTTGAAGCAATATACAATATTTGACTGGAGTTATGATTTGAATTCGACGATGATTTTTGAGGTTCAATCCCCTTAAGAATATAATCTGTTGTCACACCAAAGTATTCACTCATTATGATTACTCTGTCTAAATCCGGTACGCTTTGTTCACTTTCCCACTTAGATACTGCTTGGCGAGAAACTCCTACTTTATCAGCAAGCTCCTCTTGAGATATGCCCTTGTTTTTTCTTAAGCACTGTATTCTGTCTCCAATATTCATAACAACACTTCCTTTATTATTTTTTGTACTGTCATAATAGCATTAATGCTGGTTGCATAGCTACCAAACTTACCTGATTTTTTGTCAACTGGCAGTTGCAATTGTTAAATTACTTGTTAGGAATATTTTTTAATACATAACAAAACTAATTCATCTTACAATATTTCAATTAATCCATCTATAAAAAAGAGATAAAACTCATAGCCTTATCTCCTTGGTAAATTCCTAATTATATAATATTACATTAATTTACTTCACTGTTTTGTTGATAAAATTAATTTCATACCGCTTTTCACCGTATTTTTCCGCGTTGTCAATAATCACACCTTCTGTAAGGGCAATACGTAGAACAATTGAGTTGGGATTGTCTTCATCACCAACTTCATCAAACCAGTTAAAGATTTCTTTAAATTTAGCTCTGATTTCTGCATTCTTCTCGTCCTTGACCCAACCAAGATTTTCAGCCCTACCTTGAAAAGAGTACCAACCTAACCCAGCGACAGAAACCTGGTTGTTATTCTCAATTTGTAGCATTTTATTTTTTGTAGCGCCAGTAGAAACATAAAATGCACCGTTTTCATAATAGGCGCAAACCATACGGACAGCAGGGCTAGGATTGTCATCAAGGTTGGAGGATAATGATATTGTTGCAAGTGCAATAATTTCCTCTTTACCATTTCCGCAAAGTTCATCCATAAGTTTCATCACATTTTCGTATTTGGTCGTTTTTAAATTTTCCCCTTTCAAATTCTTTTATGATGTAACTATAATCAAACCATTTCTTTGAATTTCGTTCATCATCTAGCTACTATAATTTTATAGTATTTCCCAATATTCCTCAACACAAAATCCTATTATTTGTCAAATAATTCACAGCAATGAATCATATCTAATCCTCCCTTTTTATAACTGGGATCCAAACCTCATACTTAGCATTATCTGGGTCAGGATTTAGATACACCTCTATATCAGGTGCATTTCCATATTCATAACCCGAAGTGGGAAGCCACTCAGTTACAATTCTTTTTTCTAGTTCTTGTATGGACTGGTTACTACCTTCTCCTGAAAATATTGCCCATGTAGAGCTAGGGACAATGTACTCTTCCAAATCACCTTCTATTGGCTGATTACTTGCAACTGCAATATAATATCGCCAATGATCTAATTCATTACAGGAACTTACTCCTAGAAGTCCCAGTGGAATTTCATTCATCATGGCAGCAAGTTTTGGTATTGTTCCATTCACTGCAGCTTTACCCCACATTTGAGGTACTATCTCAAAGTTTTTTTCAATCTCTGTTTCTAGCGGCTCTGAAACTCCCACAATTCTAAATGCTTCTTTCTTTTCAATTCTGTAATTCATCTCACTATCTCCTTTTATTGTTATCTTGAAGCTGATAGGAGGAAATGCTTTTAATATTGTACCTTCTTCTCTTGCCTGAGAGGGCGCTATTCCATGCACACTTTTAAAAGCTCGATTAAATGCCGTTGGCGAATCATACCCATACTTTAGTGAAATATCTATCACTTTCTCACAGCCATCTTGTAAATCTACAGCTGCTAATGACATTCTTCTACGACGTATGTACTCCGATAATGTTATATCTGCTATATAGGCAAACATCCTTTGAAAATGATATGTTGAACAACATGCAATCTTTGATACTTCTTCTAAATTAATGGGTTCTTTTATATTCTCTTCGATATATTTAACCGCACAATTCAATCGTTCTATCCATTCCATATCTTCATCTCCTAACAATAAAATACTCTATTTTAGATAATTATACCTCTCTTTTTCTGCCTAATAAAGAGAGGTTAGGTGGCATTATTAAATTAAATTACACTACAATGTAATAATAATATTACAATAGCAGGCAGTAATCAATCCCATCAAACAACCTCCTTTCATCATCAATACTATCAAAGGATACGTTTGATCCATCCGACAATTTGTGCACAATATTGTCGATTCATTTCTGATTTTCTTATGTTTGATATTTTTGGTGGGGTTTAAGTTAAACTTAAATTATCCCCTTATTTTACCATACCTGTTAAAATGCTAGACTACTTGCCCAATTATATTCCATGATTCAGAAAGCTATCGCTTATATAGTAAAATATTTCTCAGTTTTCTTAAAATATTTTCTAATACACTATCCTAATATCTCCACGTATCCTTCAGTTCCATTTACTCTGATTCTCTGTCCGTCTTTTATAAGTTTTGTCGCATTTTCAACACCTACGACTCCTGGAAGCCCGTATTCTCGTGTAATAACTGCACTGTGTGTGGTGAAGCCTCCTACTTCAGTAACCAGTCCTTTTATAGTAACAAACAGTGGTGTCCAGCTGGGATCTGTAAACTTAGTCACAAGAATATCTCCTTCTTCCAACTTGGCGTCATCTACTGATAAAACTACCCGGGCACGACCTTCTACTATACCAGTCGAAACAGGAATCCCTGAGATTGCTCCTTTCGGTATATTGCCTACCTGCAAACTAGATTGGGGTACAAATCCCTGGGAAGTAAATACACGTGGCGGCGTAAGTTTTTCGTAGCGACTATACTTCTCTTTTCTTTCTTCTATAATAGAATAGTCTAATCTATTTGTCCTTACCACATCGCGAAGTTCATCCAGATATAAATAGAATATATCCTTAACATCTTTGATAATGCCCTTTTCTTCAAGCTTATAGGCTTCTTTTATAAGTGCCTTCTTATAAACTTGGTATCGTCGTACAATATAATATTTTGGATCTTCACGGCATCCCATGAAATTGCGAAGTAAGCTAATATCTTTTTTTATCTTTTTAGCCTTTTTACTACCTCCAGGTAGATTCTTTAAACGACTGACAATCTCTTCTTCCTTATCCTTTGCTTCCTGTCTTCCCTCTTGAAATTTGATTCTATGCTCACCAGGTTTTAAAACACGAATATTGTTAAGAATAATAGGAATCAATTGTGTAGGCTTTTCTTCAAAACGCTCTCTAGTAATATCAATCTCTCCAGGACATCGCATTCCATATTTATTCAGAAACTTTCTGAATTCTTCACTTGTTTCTTCTCCACCTTGAAGTCCTTCCATATCTTCAAAAAACATCTTATCACTAGGATTCTCGGAAAGATACTCTAAGACCCTTGGATACTTACGGACAGTATCTGCCACATCACATAAGGCAAGCCCCATCTCTGTAGTCACATTATGACCCAAAGACTTAATCAATATATCTGTTACATTCTTATCACCTAGCAGTTTTTCAACTTTTTTATTAAGAGAGTCGTTAACCAATATCGCTGCAATTATTGCTCCAAGCATCTTTGAGTTATATGCCATGCCTAATAATTTGTCACGATCCTTCACTATGAATTCAAATGCTTGATCACCTGAAAGCTTGGAAAGTTGTTGATCTATAGTAACGATTTCTTTCTCAAAATCATTTATTAAATCTTCGATAATCCTAGGGTCATTTTTTCTATAGACTTCTACTGTCTCTCTAAGAGAACCAAGAGTGAAAACACCACCTTGTATATTTCTTTTACCCTTTGGAAGAGAAGCCATTAAATTCTTGTCTTCTAAAAGATTTTTGATGGCATTTTGAATTAGGGGGTCCTGCTTTCCAGTAGCCATTACTAGACGGCTGCGTCCTCTGATTGAGGATAAATCATGGGTAATATCCGTATAAATTCTACCTCCGATCTTCTCAATTGAGACTTCAGAAATCATTCCAAAGAATGACATTCCCAATGGCTTAATTGCATCTGTCATCATTTGTGTGTGTCCAATCGACATATATACACGAGGTGTTTTTAAATCTCCTACTTCTGGAAGAGGAAATAAGGTAGTAATAGAACGACTTTGAACAATATAAAACTCGTTATTGGCAAAACACCATTCTATATCCTGTGGACAGCCAAAATATGCTTCAATTTTCTTGCCCATTGCAGCAAGCTTTTGTATTTCATCATCTGTCAGTACCTGTTTTTGTTGTCTTTCCTTTTCGATCCTTCTCTCTTGAGTACCTCCAGCTTTGGTAGTCTTGATTTCCTTGTCCTTTGTTCCGATATTCTTCGTGGTAATCCTACCATCTACGACCTTATAAATATCCGGGTTTACTAAGCCTGATACTAATGCTTCCCCAAGTCCAAATCCTGCATCGATAGATAGTGTCTTTCTATCAGAGGTCATTGGGTCCGCTGTAAACATAATCCCTGATGATTCTGATAGAATCATCTTTTGTACAACTACAGATAATAATACTTTTCTATGATCAAAACCATTTTCTATACGGTATGTGACAGCACGGTCGGTAAAAAGCGATGCCCAACATTTTATTATATGTTCTATAA
The DNA here is from genome assembly GCA_012735585.1 of Tissierella sp. Classification (GTDB taxonomy): domain Bacteria; phylum Bacillota; class Clostridia; order Tissierellales; family Tissierellaceae; genus JAAYTL01. Next base: position 1,290 of record JAAYGX010000111.1, on the reverse strand, counting down.
TTTCATCCCTACCTTTAATATTTAAGTAGGTATCCTGCTGTCCAGCAAAGGATGCATAAGGGAGGTCTTCTGCCGTAGCACTTGAGCGTATGGCATAGGCTTCATTGTTACCGTATTTAGATAATACCATGGTTATTTCGTCTTCAATACTACTTTCCATTTTTAAGTTTTCAATAACTAAACGCATTTTCTTACTTATTTCTGAAATTTGATCCCTATGATCAGATTCTAATACCTCTAGTTTTTCAAATAATTTCTCCAATTCAACATTGTTTTTGATGGTTTTTCTATAGGCCTCAGTTGTTAGACAAAAACCATCCGGTACTCGTATCCCAGCAATTTTTGATAGGGCTCCAAGGTTCATAGCTTTGCCCCCAACAGCCATAAGATCAGTTTTATCAATTTTATTAAAAGTTCTAATATATGATTTCATAATATACCTCCATAATTCTTGTACTTTACTTGTATCTCCATTTTTTTATCCGCCACCTCTGTGTAGCGAGGAGTAAAAATAAAGTTTTGAAATATCTTCTCTTTTATTTCATAATATACCTATAAGATTTCATTGTCAACAACTTTTGAAATATTGTTTATTATATTTCAAAATTATGTTATAATTAATTTTGGTGATCAATATGAATGGATATGAAAAAAGGACAAAATTAAAGAAAGATTCAATCATCAGTGCTGCCTGGGAACTCTTTTCAGAACGGGGCATATCTGATGTGAGTATTAGTGAAATAGCCTCAAAGGCTGAGGTTTCCCAAGTTTCTATTTATAATTATTTTGGTAATAAAAATACCCTTGCCAAGGAAGTCCTTGTTTCTTATTTGGATAAAGCAATCAAAGGATATGAACAAATATTGGAAAGAGAACTTCCTTTTTCTGAAAAGCTCAAGCTTATTATGGATAAAAAACATGAAGCGACAGCTGAATTAAGCTCCTCAGCTTTTAGCAAATATGCGTGGGAAGACAAGACTTTACAACAGGTATATAAGGAAGCGGTAAACTCAAAAGCAATCTCCGTCTACAATAAATTTATTGAACTAGGTAAAAAGGAAGGTGCCATTGATAATAGTATTCCAAATGATGCAATTCTGGCATTCTTTATTTCTTCAATTTCTATTATGGAGCAATCTGATTATCTCAAAACTAGCCATGAATACAAAACAGGAATACTAAAACTATTTTTTTATGGCATATTGGGCAAAGAAAAATAAATTGTTTGCATAGAAAAATTCCCCCAAGTGGATAACTTGAGGGAATTTTTAGTTATAAGGTTCCTCCTAG
>JAAYGX010000110.1 GCA_012735585.1 Tissierella sp. | reverse complement strand
TCAAATATGTCTTCTCCACGTATATCACTTAATTTCCTAACACCTTGAACAACTCGGCGAAGATTAAATAGGTTTTGTGGCCCCACATTATCAGAAGTTGAACTTCCTCCTACTGCTCCACAGCCTAGTGTTAAAGCAGGCATAAGGTTTGTAGTTGCACCAATGCCTCCTAATGTAGCAGAACAGTTTATTAATAGTCGTGATACTGGTACTTTTAAACCAAAGTCTTCTGTAATCCCTTTACTTGTTGAATGAATAGCCATCGTATGTCCTGCACCCTCAAAGGTCAAAATCTTTATACTCAAATCGCGAGCTTCTTCCCAATTTTGTACAGTATAAAAGGCTAAAATTGGCGCCAATTTTTCTCTTGAATAAGGTGCATCGTTACCTACACGTGTTTCTTCAGCAATAAGAACTTTTGCATCCTCTGGTACAGAAATACCTGCTAATTTCCCTATCACCTGTGCAGTTTTACCTACAATTTTAGGATTCATTGTTCCATTTGGTCGTAGTATATATTTTTCAAGTTTTTTAGCATCCTCTTTTGGTAAGAAATAACCACCTTGTTTTTTGAATTCTGCGATGACTTTTTCTTTACTGATTTCTTCAACAATAACAGACTGTTCTGATGCGCACACTGTACCATTATCAAATGTCTTAGATTCAATAATAAGCTCAACTGCCTTTGGAATACTTGCACTGCGTTCTATAAAGGCAGGTCCATTGCCTGCTCCAACGCCAATTGCAGGTGTTCCAGAAGAATATGCAGCTTTCACCATTGCACCGCCACCAGTAGCAAGGATTAGATCTGTATTATCACTTCTCATTAGTTCATTTGTTGCTTCCATTGTAACCGTTGTAATTACACCAATAGCACCCTCAGGTAAACCAACTGTTTTTCCTGCTTCATTTAAAATACGAACTGTTTCCTTAATACAATTTACTGCACTTGGATGGGGTGAAAATACGATCGTGTTTCCTGCTTTTATACTTATTAAAGCTTTGTATATAACTGTAGATGTGGGATTTGTCGAAGGAATTAGTGCTGCAATAACTCCAAAAGGTACAGCTACTTCTGTATACATAGCTTCTATATCATTTGTAATAATACCTACTGTCTTCATATCTTTAATTGCATTTAATACATCTCTTGATGCAAATGCATTTTTAAGGACTTTATCTTGCCATTTCCCAAATCCAGTTTCTTCTTCTGCCATCTTAGCTAGTTTTACACGATTATCAAAGGCTGATTTTGCTATAACCTTACATATGGTATCAATTTGCTCTTGAGAAAACTTAGCTATTTCTCTTTGTGCTTCCTTAGCTTTCTTCAATAAATCTCTAGTTTCTTGAACTGAAATAAGGTCTTTATATTCTAATCCCATTAATTATCAACTCCTTTATCTGACAACACTTCAATCAGCATTGATTTGTTAGCAAATTTAATTTCCGACTTCTCTATGGTAGGGAGATTTAACTTATATGCAAGTGAACGCAAATCTACCACTTTCATTTTTTCTAATTCTCCTTTATCAAAAGATAAATCTGGAATTGTATCTACTTCATCTTCTAAATCTTCCTGTATAATTTCTTCTGATTCATTCATTGGTATATCTGAAATATCTTCATCTTCTTCTACAATTGATTCATTTATTTCTTCCAATTGTAGCCCTTCATCTTTCCTTTTACTAAAGGACTCCATTAACATTCGCTCAACTTGCTTATCTAAACGCGGGATAACATTGCTACTAATGAGACAATTCTTATCTGCCACAGCCAGTTCACCTGCCTCAACTGCTGATTTTACTGCTGCAACATCTCCAATGAGATGTATCGTGGTCAATCCTCCACGGATTACTTCACTTCCAAGTAGAATTACATCCGCTGTTTTTACAGCTTCATCGGCTGCCAGAATTGCCCCTAATTTTCCACGTACTTCTATCGAACCTAAAGCTTTACTCATTTTAACCACCACCTAATAACCGGTTGGGTTATCAGCAACGGCTTCTACAGCTTTAGCAAATGCTTCACATGCTGCCTTACAAGCAGATTGGGATCCTGTCAATAATGCTCCTGCAAAGTTCGTTTCAGTTGGTGGACCATAAAATACACTCATCTCCACGCCAGCAGATTTCATTGCAGCGTCAATAGCTACAATCGCTTCAAGTGGTGGTGCTATTAAATAAGCAATAGCCTCTCCTTCTTTAACATTTGCCTCCTTAGAAAGATGGGAGCCTGTTCTAGATACACAATGAGCAAAATATATTATTGAATTATCATCATTTGCACTATAAAAACTGGCTTCATTTTCTATTACTTCAATAGCACGATCTAGTCCACTTCGTACTTCTGCTGGACTCGGACCTGCTATGATACCAATAACTTCTCCCACTAACTTTGTAGAAGCATTCGCAGCTCCAGCATACATGCTTCTTGCGTACACAACTGCTACATCTGATGCCTTCGTCGCTTCATCTAGTGCTACATATGTTACATCATCACTATCAGATGTTATAATACCTAAACTTTTTTGATGGGGTGCTAGTTTTAACTCTTTTGCCAATCCATCATCAACATTTGGAATGATCTTTACACTTAGAACATTTGCACTTAATCGTTCGTTTTTCATTAGGAAACCTCCTTTAAATCAAGTAACACTTGTTTTTATTTTAAATCTAATCCAGACGCTTTATGATCCAGCATTTTCTTGATAATATCCGCAATATATGCTCCTGCCTCTACTGCTGGAGTCCCTTGTCTGTGAATATTGGAGACTACTGTTCTTCTAGCTTCTGCCATACCCACAGTAGGTTTATAAGCTATATATGCACTCATTGATTCTGATGTAACAAGACCTGGTCTTTCTCCAATTAAAAGACAAACTACATCAGCTCCTGTTGCTTCACCAATTGGATCCATAGCTGGTACACGACAGTGTTTTATGAAAACAACCTCTCCAAAACTAAGTCCATGCATTTTTAGTCCTTGTTGTAAAGAAGGTAAAATATCCTTAATATTCGCTTCTATTGCCGCTGAACTTAAACCATCACCAACAATAACTTGTACTTTTTGGTCTGGCTTTACAACTGCTTTTATTGCATCTATTGCTTCTCTTGAAAACTTACGACCTAAATCTGGACGTGTAATATATTCATCCTTATCTCCGCATTCAGTAGCAACTTCAACAAATCCAAGTTCTTTAATTAGATTTTCACTTACATATGAGAAAACAGCATCCTGAGCAGCCGCATGGTCCGCTCTGAATCTAAGACTAGGTTCCGTCATATATCTTGGACCTGCTCTCCATAGTCCCAATCGAGCTGGTGTATAGGATTTCATCTTTAGATAACCTTCTTTATCAGCTGGATCTGGTACTAAAAATTGTTTACGAATATCGACCTCCGTAATGTCCGGTACAAATCCCTCTTCAACTTCTTGTTCATCGGTAGATTTAGCTGCTGTTACAGCTGTTTTTATAGTTGGAACATTTATAACTGGATCTACTCCATCTACCATTTCATTTAAAATTGATTTAATCATTTCTTTTAAGTTTAATTCATCCATTAGCTATCCCTCCTCTTAGAAATACTTAATGCTTTAAGAATACAGATGCATCTCCAGCTTTGGAAGTTAGGCGTCCGTTTTCACTAAATCCCATTTTTTCTAACCATTGATCGAATTCCTTTATTGTTCGTTTATTTAATTATTGACGTATAGATGCACCCTCATGATATCCTGTCGTTTGATAATTTAACATAATATCATCACCATTCGGAATAGACATAATAAAGTTCACACCAGCAGTTGCTAGTAAAACTGTTAAGTTTTCCGCATCATTTTGATCTGCTTTCATATGATTGGTATAACAAACATCACACCCCATTGAAATACCAGTTAACTTGCCCATAAAATGATCCTCTAGGCCTGCACGGATAACTTGTTTAGAGTCATACAAATATTCTGGTCCTATAAATCCAACCACCGTATTTACAAGGAAAGGATCAAAATATTTTGCAAATCCATAGCATCTAGCCTCCATAGTTAATTGATCCACGCCATTATGGGCATCTGAGGAAAGCTCTGCTCCTTGGCCCGTTTCAAAGTACATAACATTTGGGCCTACAGCAGTTCCCAGTTTCAAAGCCATATCCTTTGCTTCCGAAAGCATATTAGCAGAAATTCCAAAGGCTGTATTGCCCTTTTCAGACCCAGCAATAGATTGAAATACCAATCCTGTTGGAGCACCTTGTTCCATTGCTTCCATTTGAGTAGCCACGTGAGCTAAAACAACATGTTGTGTTGGTATTTCCCACTCATTGATAAATTCATCAAATTTATGAAGGATACGCTTTACACTTTCTGTTGTATCATCTACTGGATTTAGACCGATTACTGCATCTCCAGACCCCATAGATAGACCCTCCATAACGGATGCCATGATACCATCTACATTATCAGTGGTATGATTTGGTTGTAGACGAGTTGAAAAAGTTCCCGGAACTCCAATTGTTGTATTTGCAGTCTTTGTTACTATAATCTTTTGGGCACCTACTATTAAGTCTAAATTAGACATAATTTTAGCAACAGCTGCTACCATTTCAGCTGTTAAACCATTTGATATACGATGAATATCATAATTTGTCGTATTATCATTTAAAATCCACTCTCTTAATTCAGCCACAGTCCAGTTTTTAATCTTCTCATAAGTTGTAAGATTAGTATTATCAATAATAATACGTGTTACCTCATCCTTGTCATATGGAACTGCAGGGTTATTGAATAAATCAGAAAGTGTCAATTGTGATAAAACAACTTTAGCCGCAACTCTTTCTTCAGCACTATCTGCTCCAACTCTAGCTAGATTATCTCCAGATTTTTCTTCATTGGCTTTCCCCATAACTTCCATTACAGATGAAAATTGATAGGTTTTACCAAAAAGTTTTGTCTTTAAAATCATTGTACATCCTCCTATTCTTTAATCTAAATTAATTAAATACTAATGTCTTTACAACTACTGGTAAAACAGAACCTTCTGCAATGGGATTTCCAATATCGATATAGTCCCCATTGCGAACATGCACACTATCTATACATACAAAGGGATAATCTTTAGGAAGATGTGCATAAATGCTATGGCCCAATGCCTTTGCCATATCTTCTTTGACTATAATAACAAGAGGTAACTTTTCTTTAATTAACAAATCTAAACCTCTAATTATTTCCTTAGCTAAATCCTGAACATGTTGGAAAGAAGGGCTATGGATACCTTCTATACCTAATCCAATGATTTGTGCTTCTCCATCTACCAAAAACCATTTTACTTTTTCTTGAATAATATCCCCTAATTTCCCACGATTATTCTCATCCTCATCATCCTTAGATAGATGCAAAATAGGGATATTTTTAAGGGGGAGTACATCTTCTTTATAGGTGATTGTACTCCCTGAAACATCAGTCGTATGTGATCCAGCTCCCACTACAGTAGCACGAATGGTTTCTACCGTTGGAATAACATTAAGAGACGTCATCAGAAGAGACTTACTAATCTTCCTGCCTAACAAAAGCCCAATATCACCATATTTAAATGGATTCTGTAAACTATCCTTTGTTATGCCATCAGCTACACCACCTGAAAATGAAATACATTCAATTTTAATTTTTGTTTTCAAAGATTTGTTCGTAATCAATAAGTCAAAATATGGACTTTTTTCACCTAATCCAACGCTGTTTTCCAATACCTGCATAAAAATATCTAATAGTTTATCTACTTCTTTAAGATTTATTTTTTTATTTAAGTGAATATCTAAAGCTTCTTTTTGGATGATCTTCTGAACCTTTGGTGAAATATATTCAACAATTTCATTGGTATCCACCTTTATCAAACGACCCCC
>JAAYGX010000109.1 GCA_012735585.1 Tissierella sp. | reverse complement strand
TCTTCTGCTCTTACATAGGGGATCCTAATAGGATTACTCTGGTGTAAATACTCAAATAAAGATGGTATTAAATAACGATTATCTTCCATTGTTCCATAGCGATACAGTACATACCCACCTTGACCTTCTGACCCAATAGGAAAACTAAAAGCACCCCTTATTGGTTCTGTCCAATCAGTCCTAAAGAATGTATGTCTCTCTACTCCTTCCATGCTAAGATGCGGAAAGTCCGCTATATATTCCCTATCATTTTTACTATAAAATAAGCCACCGTTAATTATTTCCCTATTTGCCAGCCCAGGGTTTCCTGTTATCATAATTCCATCTTGCCAAATAGGATTTCCACCACTCCACTTAAAGTAGTTCATCACATACAAGGTCTTTTCAGGCATTTCTATATATATAGTACTTGCATCAATGTTTTTCTTTCCCGGTTGATTAGTATAACTTCTAACTTTATAATCTTCCCTTATTTTCTCAATATGTTCAATCTCCTTTGGGTCGAACATCAAGACTTCATTCTCTACCTCTACATGGACTGCTTCTTTCAATAAGTCTATATCACTATCACTTAGGTATCTTAGGGCCTCCTCAGGAAAACCCATAGCTAGAAAATCTTCCCTTAGTGAGCTATTGTCAGGATGGACAAATATACTAGACTCTAACTTTAAATTATTTAAATACATATTGCCGCTTACTCCAATTATCATTATAAGAAGAAAATACATTCTTCCAATTGTCCTATTATTGATTTTTACCGGTGCATTTATTAATAGGTAGCCAGTATCATCTAACTGTTTTCCTATGGAAGATATTGATCTAATAATTAGTATATAAAATATTATCATAGGAATAAACACTAACCAAGTTTCAGATAAGGGAGTTATTGCTAGAAGAAATACAAGTCCTATCCATAAAGCTGCCCAGAGTAGAGGAGATGACTTCATGGTTTTTCCTGCTTTTATATGAACTGCTTTCAAGCCCTTATGAAAAATTAGAAATATGAATATTTGAAAAACTGTAGTTACTAGACCTATGGTGAATACTGGATAGCTTAATGTATTTAAAGGCGTAGTGACTATTATGATATCCAACATATGACTTACTAGCTTTACAATAGACATAATATATAATAGTTTAAAATATTTATTTTGATTTCTTAGACTTCTAAATCCAAGAAAAATTAAAGCAATCCCTATTGTTGGTAAAATATACTGTAAAAACAAGAAATTCAACTTTACCATTGTTAATATCAGACCCCAAGTTATTGAATTAATAGGTTTTCCCCATGGGTTTATATTTTGGATTTCATTTTCAGGTGGTATTATATCTTTCAGACCTTCAATTATTTCTTCTTCAAAAATCGAGTCCTTGCTATCCATGGATATCCCTCCCTAATCTTTTCTGCAGCTTCTTTCTCATTCGATAGAGTTTCCCCTCTATTGAACGTTCCATAAGACCTAATTCTGCTGCTATTTGTGATGTCTTTTGCATATAATAATACTTATGATAAAATATCTGTTGTTCTTCACTTGATAGAGAATTTATTGCTAGCTTCAATAGCTCAGAGTTTTCACGCTTAACTATTTCATCCTCTGTAGAATATTTATCTACAAAATCTTCTTTAAGCTCTTCATAAATACCTTGTTTCTTTTTATAATAATCTATGGCACTATTACGCGAAATAGCTGTGATCCATGTAGTAAATTTACTCTTTTCTTTGGAGTAACTATTAATTGACCTCCATATCTTCATATAGATATCATTCATACACTCTTCTATATATTCTTGATCTTCTACAATATTGCTAACAATATAGTAAATTAGGCCAGAGTAATTCTTTACTAATACTTTTACCCCCTCATCATTTTCTAATTTTATAAGCTCAATAATCTTATCTTCCACATGGTCACCCCCACCTATAATATATTATACTTAATTATTTCAATAATCCCACGGATTAAATTTCATTCTTTTTAATTATACAAAATAAAAAAATCTTGGTTCCTCTGTTTCCAAAGATTCCAAGATTTTCGTCATCTACTCCCAACCTAAGTTGCGGAGTACTACTCCCACTCAATTGTAGCTGGTGGCTTAGATGTGATATCAAATACCACCCTATTTACTTCCTTAACTTCGTCTGTAATTCTTGTTGATATCTTTTCTAATATATTAAGTGGTATCTTCACCCACTCTGCTGTCATACCGTCTACTGAATTTACTGCTCTTAGTGCTATAGTGTGGCAGTATGTTCTCTGCCCGTCTACTACGCCTACTGATTGGATATTCGGCAGTACTGCGAAGTATTGCCATATACTAAGACCTGCTTTATCTACTTCATCTCTAAATATATAATCTGCATCTCTTAGGATGTCTAGTTTATCTTTGGTAAGTTCTCCTAAACATCTTACTCCAAGTCCCGGTCCTGGGAATGGTTGTCTTTCGACTATTTCCGGGGAAATACCCAATAATCTTCCAACTTCTCTTACTTCCTCTTTGTATAATTCTCTTAATGGCTCTAACAACTCGAAATCAATGTCATCAGGTAGCCCACCTACGTTATGGTGAGACTTTACTGCTACTTTACCCTTTGTGCCTGATTCAATTACGTCTGATTTAATAGTTCCTTGTACTAAATATGCTATATCCGTTAACTTTTTTTGTTCCTCTTCGAAGACTCTAATAAACTCTTCACCAATTACTTTTCTTTTTTCTTCAGGATCTGTGACTCCTTTTAGTTTATCAAGGAATCTTTCCTCTGCATCTACTACTATTAGATTCATATGGAATTCATCCCTAAATACTTTTTCTACTTCTTCTCTTTCATTCTTTCTTAGTAGTCCATGATCTACAAATACACAGGTAAGATTATCTCCTATTGCTTTATGAACTAGTACTGCTGCCACTGAAGAATCTACTCCGCCTGATAATGCACATAGGGCTTTTTTGTTGCCTAATTTATTCTTGATTTCTTCAATACTTTTATCTATAAAGTTTTGCATAGATTTCCTCCCTAAACTATATTTTAATTAACAACGGGAGAGCCAAGCTCTCCCCTACAAGATCCTTCGATTCTCTCAAGATGACATCTTAATATTATGCTCTTGAATAATTTGGTGCTTCTTTTGTTATATGAACATCATGTGGATGATTTTCTATTAGTGATGCTGATGTTATTTTCATGAATTTTGATGTTTCTTGTAATGTTGGTAAATCTATTGCTCCACAATATCCCATACCTGATCTAAGCCCACCGATTAATTGATATACCACTTCTCCTAATGGTCCTCTATAGTGGATTCTACCTTCTACACCTTCAGGTACGTATTTCTTAGTGTCTTCTTGGAAGTATCTGTCCTTACTACCTGCATCCATTGCACCTAAAGAGCCCATTCCTCTATAAACTTTGTATCTTCTTCCTTCATATAGTATATCTTCTCCTGGACTTTCGTCTGTACCAGCAAATAAAGAACCTGCCATAACCACATTTGCCCCTGCTGCCAATGCTTTAGTTATATCTCCAGAATATTTGATACCACCATCTGCAATTACTGGAATTTCATATTCCTTAGCTGCTTCAGCACAATCCATAACTGCTGTTATTTGAGGCACTCCTATACCTGTTACTACTCTAGTTGTACAGATTGATCCTGGCCCTATACCTACTTTGATAGCATCTGCTCCTGCTTTGATTAACTCAAGTGTAGCTTCTGCTGTAGCTACATTACCAGCAATTACCTGAAGCTTTGGATATTCTCTTTTTATTTTTCCTAATGCATCTATAACACCTTTTGAATGCCCATGTGCAGTGTCTAATACTACAACATCTACCTTTGATTTCACCAATGCGGCTACTCTGTCTAACATATCTGATGTTACTCCTATTGCTGCACCTGCTAATAATCTACCTGAACTATCTTTAGCTGAGTTAGGATATTGTATTGCTTTTTCTATGTCTTTTATAGTTATAAGTCCTGCTAACATAAAGTCATCGTCTACCAATGGAAGCTTTTCAATTTTGTATTTTTTCATAACTTCTAGGGCTTCGTCCATAGTTATCTCTATCTTAGCTGTAACTAAATTTTCCTTAGTCATTACTTCATCGATTTTTTTATTCACATTAGTTTCAAATCTAATATCCCTATTCGTAATGATACCTACCAATTTTCCTGTCTCATCTGTTATAGGAACACCAGATATTCTATATCTTTCCATTAATTCTAAAGCATCGGATACTATATGGTCTGGAGATAAGAAAAACGGGTCTGTAATTACACCGTGTTCTGATCTTTTAACCTTATCTACTTCTAAAGCTTGTTGTTCTATTGTCATATTCTTATGGATAATACCTATGCCACCTTCTCTTGCCATGGCTATAGCCATTCTAGCTTCAGTTACTGTATCCATACCAGCACTCATTAATGGTATATTCAATCTAATTGACTTAGTTAATTGTGTACCGATATTTGTATCTCTTGGGAGTATTTCTGACTTTTGTGGAACCAAAAGCACGTCATCAAATGTTAAACCTTCACCAACAAATTTCACTTACAATTCCTCCTCATATGTTTTTTAATAGTATATCACAAAAATAAATTTATAAAAATAGTTTAATATATTCCTATTAACTTACCAAATTTAAGCCATAAAGTCAATGATAGAGGGCTGTGAGAAAACGTTATAATATTAATTTTTTAAAAATTATTTGCAAATAATTTGATGTAAAACCTTTTTAAATTATCGTAAAAAAATAAGAGCACTATTTAAGTGCCCCTAACTATAGAAAAATATCCTTACTGATTATACATCTCTTCCATTCTGATTTCATATTGATATGTTTCATCCTTAACTCTTAATTTTATATAATCCAATATTCCTGTTTCCATTAATCCGTAAAGGCCTATATTAACTATCAAAATACTGGTAACTATAAATACTGAAAACACATCATATTTAATTACTATATCATCTTTATCCTTTTGGCGCCTATATCCACAATATAATAGCTCCCCACCTAATAACATAAGTATCCCTGGCCAAAGTTTTATGGATAATTCTACTGCTGATATTTGACTGAATTGTCCTATAAATAATACCAAACCAAAACCTATGAGGACAAGAGCCATTGATATCGTACCCACTCTTTTAATCTTAGGCATTACTCTTCCTCCTCTGTTACTTCATCTTCTGTATCTTCTACTTCCATTTTTGATGACAAAGCTTTTTTATCTTTATTCAATATAACTCCTCCAGCTATAATAAATACTAGGGATACTATAGATGTTTGAATATATCTTCTTATTTGATAATCAATTAAAGGATATAGAATCCTTTCTAAAATAATTATGATACCTATGGCTATTAATCCCCCACCCAACCATTCTGGCTTTATTTTAGGTAGTTCTAATTCTCTATTGATAATCTCTTCTGATCCATCTACTAGATGCATAGCATCAAAGAAGCTATAAAACCATATCAAAGGCAGTAGAAATAATAATAGCGATATCCCTAACCATCCCATAAAGAATATGGAAAAGAAAAATGCCCCCATTATAGCTATTCCCTTACTTTGATATCCTAGATACATATGACCTGCTCCTGGTACAATGGATAAGGCTAATGTTATGCTTTTTTTGTTCATCTTCATATCCATATTTATATCATCCATTCCCTGACTATCTGTATATAGATTCCTTATTTCTAGCTTTCTCCATGCTGAAAACATATCAATTAAGGCAATCAACCAAAGAATTGAATAACCTATCATAAATAGCACCAACCCCGATTCTCCATCAAACATTGCAATAAATATGCTTGCAAGAAAACCCGCTCCTAATAATCCTAAAAATATAGTGGCTCTTCCTACTAACCCAATGTATAAATGGGCTAACCCTGGAATTGCTGATAGCATAAATGCTATAATTTTACTCTTATCTCTCATTATCTTTCCTCCCTGTAATTACTCATATTTTCTATACTTAATAACAAATTTGATGTTGAATTTATAATACTATCTGAGAATTTACCTATATAATTTGGTCTTTCTTCAACCCCTTGGATAGATTCTGTTATCTTAGGAACAGCGTCCACTAGGCCAGTATAAAATCCTCCCATTGTCAAAAATATTGTTACAGATGCTACGGCCACGTAATACATAAATTGATAATTAAATGGTTTCTTATCCATCTTTGGTTTTATTGTTTTTATTTTATCTTTTGAGATACTATTCATTACATCTGATGTGAAGTTTTCTGGTACAATATCACTAGCTAATTCCATTTCTTCTTCATCTATTAGAGATAGAAAGATATCCATGCATATATCACAATTATATAGATGCTCTTCCATTTCATCTAATTTTTCTTCTGATAATGATTTTGTCTTGTAAAGCAACCATTCTATATAATCATAATGCTTCATCTTCTTCCCTCCATTTCTCCTTTAACAATATCTTAGCCCTATATAACCGTGATGCTATAGTCTTTGTCGCCACATCTTCTTCATTGGCGATTGTCTCATATGACTTTTCTTCAAAATAAAATTTTTTAAGTGTATCCCTATATATTTCTGGGATACTGTTTAATGCTTCAAATAACTTTTCTCTTTTCTCCTTTTCCAAAAGAAGGGTTTCAGGATTATCCTTTAGGTCAACTGGTAGTCTTTCTAAATGTCCATCCTCTAATGTTTCATCATTGAATTTAGCTTTTTTCCTTCTAAGAAAATCTATGGATTTGTTGGTAGCTATACGACCAATCCACCCTTTAAAGTTCTGTTGATCATAGTTAGGTAGGGAGACATAGATCTGTAAACAGACTTCCTGGGCTACATTTTCAACTTCATTATAGTCTTTAATAAAATTCAGTATAATAGCAAATATATAATTTTTATATATATCAATAAGTTTTGAAAATGAATCTTCGTCACCTTGTCTGGCTTTTTCTATTAATAGATTTTCTGCTTCCATGCCTCCCCTCCTCTCTCTATATATAATAACGAATGGTTTTAAAAAAGTACTGCAAGAAATTTTGAAAAAAAGAAAAAGAACATTTATGTTCTTTTTCCTTTAAGTAATATTATTAGATAATTCCATTAAAATATTATTATTTGTCTCTACACTATAAGTCCTTAAATATCCCTCATAAATACACTCTAGTTCATCACTACATATAAAGTCCATAGGCGCTGTAAGACTTGGATTTTTATCGATTAAATTTATTCCACTTTTTTGAAGTAATTCTGAAACGAACTGTGAGCAAAAATATCTGTACTCCCTATGAATTGGATAATTAAATGCAGCTGTTACAACCCCGATTAGATTGTATCCATATTTATCACTTTCTTTTTTAAATTTGTTCAACTCTCTTTTCAGTTGCCTATACTGCCTATTGGTAATTTTTAAAGAATATAGAGCACATCTCGTTTTAGGAAATCTTTTGTATGTTCCACCGCTGATATCCTCTTGTACAAATCCACCTATTACTGGATTATATGGTTTAATCCTGCCAAAGCTATAAAGTTCATGCAAGTTTCTATCTAAAGCTATGGATACATGGGTGTAAGGCTCCCTTGTACAAATATTTATTGCCTTGGAAAACATAGAACCACTGTGAGACAATAGAATATAAATATTCCTTTCCTTCATTGTAATACACCTCATTTTATAATAATACCAAGAGTTATATACTCCTCTATTATTATAACGTATGGAAGGAAAAAAGTACTGCATATTTAAAATAAATATTTGCTAAATCTTTCTTATGGCAATAATATCATAAATAAAAGAGGGCTCTCATAAATCTTCCAATTTGATGAGAAACCTCTAATGTTAGTAAAATATTATCATTTAATTTTATTTAACATATATATGTTGATTTTAATCTATTTAATTCTTTATTACATCATACCGCCCATGCCGCCCATTCCTGCCATTGCTGCAGCTGGGTCTTCTTTTTCTACATCTGATACTGCACTTTCAGTAGTCAATACCATTGATGCAACACTTGCAGCATTTTGAAGAGCTGATCTAGTTACTTTAGTTGGGTCAACAATACCGGCTTTAATCATATCTACATATTCTTCTGTTAAAGCATTGAATCCAACTCCTGTTTCTAATGCTTTAACCTTTTCGGCTATTACTGAACCTTCTAATCCTGCATTTGAAGCTATTTGTCTTACTGGCTCTTCTAATGCTCTAAGGATGATACTGATTCCTGTTTTTTCATCACCATTTGCAGCTTCAAGTAATTTTTCTACTTCTGGAATCGCATCTATTAATACTGTTCCTCCACCAGCTACGATACCTTCTTCAACTGCTGCTCTAGTAGCTGCTAAAGCGTCTTCTATTCTTGATTTCTTCTCTTTTAACTCAGTTTCAGTAGCAGCACCTACTTGGATCACTGCAACACCACCTGATAATTTAGCTAATCTTTCTTGAAGTTTTTCCTTGTCAAATTCTGATTCAGTTTCTTCAAGTTGTGCTTTTAGTTGTCTTACTCTGTTTTTGATATCTTCTTGATCTCCTGCACCATCAACGATTACAGTATTATCTTTATCTATTTTAACCTTTGAAGCACTACCTAGCATATCTAAAGTAGCTTCTTTTAAGTCATATCCTAATTCTTCTGATATTACAGTACCACCTGTTAGTATAGCAATATCTTGTAACATTTCTTTTCTTCTATCTCCAAATCCTGGTGCTTTCACAGCTACACAGTTAAATGTACCTCTTAATTTATTCACAACTAATGTTGCCATAGCTTCCCCTTCGATGTCTTCAGCTATGATAACTAAAGCCCTACCTTGTTGTACTATTTGTTCAAGTATAGGAAGGATATCTTGGATATTTGTAATCTTCTTATCTGTAATTAATATATATGGTTCGTCTAACTCAGCTACCATCTTGTCAGTATCCGTTACCATATATGCAGATACATATCCTCTATCAAATTGCATTCCTTCAACAACATCTAATGTAGTTCCCATGGATCTCGATTCCTCAACAGTGATTACTCCATCATTGCCAACCTTTTCCATAGCTGCAGCTATTAACTCACCAATTTCTGCATCTCCTGCTGAAACTGATGCTACTTGAGCTATATCTTCTTTTGAACCAACCTCTTTGGAGAATCTTTTAATTTCTTCTACTGCTTTATTAACAGCTTTGTGTAAACCATTTTGTAAAATTATTGGATTTGCACCAGCTGCTACATTTTTAAGTCCTTCTCTTATGATACCTTGAGCTAATAAAGTAGCTGTAGTAGTACCATCCCCTGCAACATCTTGAGTTTTAGTAGCTACTTCTTTTACTAATTGAGCTCCCATGTTTTCGTATCTATCTTCTAATTCTATTTCTCTTGCAATAGTTACACCATCGTTTGTAATTAAAGGTGCACCAAATTTTTTATCAATTGCAACGTTTCTACCTTTAGGTCCTAAAGTTACCTTAACTGTATCTGCTAATTTATTAATTCCCGTCTCCATTGAACGACGAGCATCTTCTCCAAATTTAATTTCTTTAGCCATATTTTTTAACACTCCTTTTTAATAATCTATCTTATATTACTCAACAACTGCTAAAATATCGCTCAATTTCAAAACATTTAATTCTTCACCATCTATTTTTACTTCTGTACCTGCATATTTAGAGAATATTACTTTATCTCCTACTTTTATTTGATCTTTTTTCTTTTCGTCATTAAGGATATCACTACCTACAGCAACAACTTCTGCCATTTGAGGTTCTTCTTTTGCAGAACCTGGTAATACGATACCACTTTTAGTTTTTTCTTCTACTTCTACTTTCTTGATGACAACTCTGTCACCTAATGGTCTTAAATTCATCTAGTATTCCTCCTTAAATTTTTTCTATTATTAGCACTTGATGTCACCGAGTGCTAATTCCTCTAATACATATGTTACCCTAAAGAAAATTTCTTATCAAGTTTTATAAATTATTGGTTTTAAATACTTTTACCATAAATTTAGTCAATAAATCAATTTTTCTCATCTTTTCTCTCACTTTCTACCATTATATCACTTTTACGATTAGATTTGAAAATAAAAAATAAAATACTGGTATAAAAATGGAAGGCAACATATTACCAACCTTTATCTTTTTAATATTTAATAGATTGATACCTATTGCCATGATCAGTATACCGCCAACTGCTGACATCTCAGTTATTACTTCTGGTGTTAAAATATCTTTCACATAATTAGCTAGAAGAGTCATACTTCCCTGATAAATAAATATAGGTATAGCAGAAAAGGCAGTACCAATACCCATAGTAGAAGCAAATATAATAGCAGATATACCATCTAATGCAGACTTTGCAAATAATGTCTGATGATTGCCTGTTAGTCCCGATTCAAGGGCTCCTACAATAGCCATAGCCCCTATACAGTAAACGAGAGTTGCACTTACAAAAGCATTAGAAAAATTAGAATCCCCTTTGCCAAATAATTTCTCAGCTTTCTTTCCTAGCCTATCAAGTCTACCTTCTATATCCAGTTTTTCACCCATAATACTTCCTATGGCTAAACTTACTACTACCAATACTATATTTTGGGATTTGATCCCTCCCATTATTCCTATTATAATAACAGCTAAGCCAATACCATCCATTATTGTGTTCTGATATTCCTCTTTTATTCCATTTTTTAAACTTATTCCCAGCAAGGATGCCAAAACTACTGCTAAACTATTTACAATTGTCCCCAACATACGATTCACTCCTATATTTTTTAATGCTCCAATATTAATAGAATACACTATTTAGGACTCTTTTGCTATATAAATATTGATATACTAAATTAAAGAAATGCTATTTCATATGGCTTAGGATTGACAATGGAAATTTGTTGGTATAAAATATATTTAGCACTCATCAGGTTAGACTGCTAATACTTGAAGATTAAGGAGTAGATAATTATGGAGAAAAAAGAATTTAGATCAGAATCTAAAAGGCTACTTGATTTGATGATCAACTCTATTTATACAAACAAAGAAATTTTCCTACGTGAACTTATATCAAATGCAAGTGATGCCATTGATAAGATGTATTATAAGGCTCTTACAGACAAGGATATTGACTTTAAAAAAGATGATTATTTTATTAAAATCTTGATTAATAGAGATAATAGAACTATAACTGTCGAAGATACTGGAATTGGTATGACTAAGGAGGAACTGGAGTCAAACCTTGGTATAATTGCTAATAGTGGCTCTTACGCCTTTAAAAAGGATAATGAATTAAAAGATGGTTATGATATCATTGGCCAATTTGGCGTAGGCTTTTACTCTGCTTTTATGGTTGCTGAAACCGTTACTGTTATTACTAAACCTTACGGTAGTGATGAAGCATACCAATGGGAATCCAGTGGTGTAGATGGATATACTATTCAATCTGCCCAAAAGAATAGCATTGGTACCCGTATAGTTTTAAAACTTAAAGAAAACAATGAAGATGAAAACTATGACGAATACTTAGAAGAATATAGAATAAGGTCATTAATAAAGAAATACTCAGATTTCATCAGATATCCTATTAAAATGGATATAAGTACAAGTAGACTTAAAGAAGGAACTGAAGATGAGTACGAAGAAGTTATTGAAGAAAAGACTGTTAATAGTATGGTTCCAATTTGGAGAAAAAACAAAAATGAATTAACAGAAGAGGATTATAATAAGTTCTATTCTGAAAAGCATTTTGGATTTGATGAACCATTAAAATATACGCATCTTAGTGTAGATGGAACCCTTAGATATGATGCTATTCTTTATATTCCTAAAGAAGCTCCTTATGACTTCTATACTAAGGAATATGAAAAAGGACTAGAATTATATTCTAGTGGAGTACTTATAATGAATAAATGTGCTGATTTACTTCCTGATTACTTCTCATTTGTTAAAGGGGTAGTGGACTCTGAGGATTTATCCCTGAATATCTCTAGAGAAGTTTTGCAACATGATAGACAACTTAAATTAATCGCCAAGAAGATTAAGGACAAAATCAAAGATGAACTTAGTCTAATGTTAAAAAATGATAGAGAAAATTACGAGGAATTCTTCAAGACTTTTGGCCAACAACTTAAATATGGCGTGTACTCTGATTTTGGAATGAATAAAGAGGAGCTACAAGATCTACTATTGTTCTATTCATCTAATGAAAAGAAAATGATTTCTCTAAGTGAATATGTTGAAAAAATGGCTGAAGGACAAGATACGATTTACTATGCTAGTGGTGAGTCCATTGATAGAATAGATAAACTACCACAAGTAAATTTTGTTAAAGATAAGGGTTATGATGTATTATACTTCACTGATTATATAGATGAATTTGCTATTAAGATGTTACAAAACTACAATGAAAAACAATTTAAATCAATATTAAGTAGTGATTTGGATTTAGGTGAAGAAACAGATCATACTACATCAGAAGAAAATGTGGAAATGTTTGACCTGATGAAAGAGTATTTAAAAGATAAAGTTAAAGAAGTCAAAGGAACAGCTAAACTAAAAGATCATCCTGTTTATTTAGCAAGTGAAGGAGAGCTGTCCATCGAAATGGAAAAGGTCCTTAATCAAATGCCTGATGGGGCCAATATTAAGGCGGATAAAGTCTTAGAAATCAACATCAATCATAATGTATTTAATAATTTAAAAGAAGCTTATGAGACGGATAAGGATAAGCTAAAGCTATTTACAAATCTACTATACAATCAAGCATTGTTGATTGAAGGATTGCCATTGGAAGATCCTGTTGAATTTACAAATAATATTTGGCAGTTGTTGTAGAAGAGAAGGGACACACCTCCTTCAACTATATTTGGGGACATTTCTCAGAGGGCTAGACCGCCCTGCAGAGGCGTGTCCCCTTTCCTTGAAGGATGTATGTCCCCAATTGCACAAGAGCTAGAACCGTCATCCTGTCCTACATCATATCTTTAGCACCTATTTACCTATTTCTCTATATAATTCTGGTCTCCTATGATTCATATAATATCTAAATTTCATACTATTATTATCTTGTCTTCTAATATTATTGATTAACTCTGGATCTAACTCTACAAATAAAATACTCTCTTCTTCATTAAAATCTTCTTTAATTAAGTTTCCCTTAGGGTCTAAGACCATTAATCCTCCACCATATGTAGTTCCCTTGCCGTTAATCCCTATTAAATTACAAGCTGCTATAAATACCGTATTATCATATGCTCTTGCAGGTAAATATTTTAACCAAATATCCCTCCGATCCCCTGTTCTTACAGGAGAAGCAAAAGGTGTAAATATTATATCTACTCCTTTTAATGCCATAACCCTGGATATTTCAGGAAAGTGAGTCTCCCAGCATATTTGAATTCCAATAGTAGATGTGGGTGTTTTGAAAACTGGTAATTCATTACCACTTGAAAAATGTTCTATTTCACTTTTTCCTAAGTGACTTTTCCTATAAAAGTCTATTTTTCCATCAGGTGTGGCTATGAGATAGCTGATATATGGTTTATCTGTAGAATTTCCTTCTATAAATCCAACCAATATAGTAATAGAATAATCCCTAGCCCATGTATTAAATAACTTCTGCAGCTCCAATACTTCCTCATTTTCCGCTGGATAAACCTCTTTACTATAACCATCTATGGCAGCTTCTGGAAAACAAATTATATCTACTTTATTTTTATATGATTCTTTTACGTAATATTCTATTTTCTCTAAATTCAGCTGTCTCTTTCCTACCAAAGATTCCATTTGCACCAATGCTATTTTTGTTTTTTTCATTGTTTACTTCCCTTCTTGTGACATTTGATCCATTGAAATGATATCATCCTTACTTCCCTATACCTAACTCCCTTGCATAATAAAAAAGATACTGCTGGGCATAACCTGCTAGTTTTCCAAATTTCTTATCTCCATAGGCGCCTATTTTCTTAGGACTCGTCTCTTCCTTTAGATAAAAATATTCCATAACCCTTTTGACCCAAACGTCCACAGGAAAAGCATCATCCTTATGGAAAGCAAATAAGAGTATGCAATCTGCTACTTTTGGTCCTACACCTGGTAATGCTGTCAGGTCTTTCATAGCATCCTCACGATTTTTATCCCTAATTTTATTTAAATCAATTTCCTTATTGAAAATCATCTTGCTTGTCCCTACTATTCTTACATCCCTAAATCCAACTCTACAGATTTCCCTAATATCCTTCGGATCTGCCTTTGACAGCACCTCTGCTGTGGGAAAGCTGTAATATATATCATCTATTTTTTCTCCATAATTTCTAGCAATTAAATCTATAGACTTCTTTATCCTTGGAATATGACTATTTGCTGAAATTATAAAGGAGATAATCGTCTCAAAAGGATCTTGATTAAGTATACGCATACCTTGTCCAAAATCCGTTGCCTCTTTAAGAATCGAGTCCTTGGATAATTCTTTTTTAATGGCACCATAGTCTCTAGCTAAATCAAAATAATTGTACCAAATATTATTAAAATCATCTATGTTTGTATTAGAAAATATGATATCTTCGTCTTCCTTTTTCACATTTAATATCTTCCCAAATGCAACAATGGTGTAGCTATTGTCCTCTTCTAAGGTCCATCGAAAGGCTTGGCCACACTCAAATGTATGTTTAGGATCAAAATCTTTCATATCTTTAATTATCAATCTATTTTTTTCTTCTATTATATTATATTCCATTATATACTCCAATCTAAGTTATATTACTATCTATTAATATATTATAACATATTAATAGATAGTAAAAGGTTTTTTAAGATATGAGATAAACTGGAAAGTGGGAGAGATGTAGTCGATGAATCTTGTGTTTTTAATAACTTCAAGATACTTCACTGTCACCTAGGATGACAAAGTAAGTAGGCTTTTTCAACGGGATTAGAACCTATATAAATTAACACAAAAATACAAAAAAGGTAGGACTTTAAGTCCTACCTTTCATCTTGGCTTCTTAAAAAATATGATAATGTAAACAAACTCTCGCTTAACCTTACACTTTCCAGGGCTACATCATCTGGTACTATTAAATCTACAGTTGCAAAATTCCATATTGCCTTAATTCCTGATTTTACATATATGTCAGCAACCTCCTGGGCATTTTCCTTGGATGTTGTAATTATACCAATTTCAACATTGTTTTCCTTTATAAAATCTTCAAGACCATCACGGTGTTTTACCTCCATATTTCTTGAAGCATATCTTGGGTTATCTGGATTTATATCAAATACACCTATAATGTTGAAACCTGCATCTTTGAAGCCTCTATAAAGTGTAACTGCATGACCTAGATTACCTGCACCTGTTACGACAACTTTATACTCTCTGTCCAATCCAAGTATTTTACCAAGTTCATTATATAATTCCTCTACATTGTACCCATATCCCTGTTGACCAAAACCACCAAAATTATTTAAATCTTGTCTAATTTGTGATGCAGTAAATCCTGTAAGATTACTTAGTTCTTGGGAAGAGATTCTATTAATACCTCTTTTTAACAAATCGCCTAAATATCTGTGATACTTTGGCAATCTTCTAATTACTGTTATGGAAACTTGACTATCCTTTGACATTATTTGTTTTCACCACCGAATAAAATAGTTAATATTGTATCAATTATATCATCTATATGCCGAATAGTCAATTTACATAATCAAGTATTAGAATATTTCTAAAACTTTTTGAGATACTATAACAAAGGAGTGATAAATATGGCAAGTAAAGATCAATTAAACAAAATCGCTATATACTGTGACAAATATAATTGTAAAATACATGATGAAGAAATTTCATTGAAAAATTTTACCGAAGTAGAAAAAGAGAGTTGTACAAATTGTTCCCATTTTACAAAAGACCATACTTGTGACCTAGATTTAATAGATAAGGTATTATCCTCTTTATCAATGGAAGAGGATTTAAAATCCTAAATTTGTAGACTATTAATAAATTTTCATTTCTGATACAATTGTACTGACTTATATATTTTAGGGGGATTTATAATGCCAGTACTATCATGCAGCAATCTTACTAAATCATATATTGTGGATACTATATTAGAAGGCATTAGCTTTTCAGTTGAGCCTGGGGATAAGATAGGAGTCATTGGACTTAATGGTTCAGGAAAGACTACCTTATTTAATATATTATCTGGAAATATCTCTAAGGACAGCGGGGATATATATATACAAAAAGATTTAGTAATCGGTTATTTACAACAACATATTAAAATAGATAGCGAAAATACAATTTATGAAGAATGCTTAAGTGTTTTTAAGCATTTAATTGATATGGAAAAAAACTTAAGAAGTTTGGAAGAAAGGATCTCTACTGTTAGCTTAAACGGTGAGTCTGAAGAACTAGATAATTTAATGAATAAGTATGCTGAGATTTCAGAGAAGTTTCAGTCTAGTAATGGCTATGGTTACAAATCTGAAATTCGCGGTGTTCTAATAGGGCTAGGATTTAAGGAGGAAGATTTCGACAAGGAGGTAAATATACTCAGCGGTGGACAAAAATCAAGATTGTCCCTTGGCAAGTTATTACTTCAAAAGCCGGATCTTCTATTATTAGATGAGCCTACAAACCATTTAGATATCGATGCAATTGATTGGTTGGAAAGGTTTTTAAAGGATTATAAAGGTGCAACTCTTATTATATCCCATGATAGATACTTCTTAGATAATGTGGTTAATAGAATATTCTATTTGGAAAATAAGAAAATTGATATCTATAATTCTAACTATACCAAATTCATGAACCAAAGAAAAAAAGACTTAGAGATTCTTAAGAAGCAATATGAAGATCAACAAAAAGAACTTAAAAGGCAAGAAGAAATCATCGCAAGATTTATGAACTATGGAGATGCACGATATATTAAACAGGCACAAAGTAGGCAGAAACTACTTGACAAAATTAAATTGATCGACAGACCTATTGATTCTAAGAAATCAAGAATCAGATTTGAACCACAAATCAAATCAGGTAGAGATGTGCTTCTGGTAGAAAATATTAAGAAAAGCTTCGGAGATTTTAATTTGCTTGAAGATATTGATTTAAGTATTTATAGGGGAGAAAAAGTGGGTCTTATAGGCCCTAATGGAATCGGTAAGACCACATTATTTAAGATAATTTTAGGTGAAATAGAATATGATGAAGGTAGTATCAATCTAGGTACCCACGTGGTCCCTGGCTATTTTGATCAAGAGATGGACAATCTTCATTTGGAGAAATCAGTTATAGACGAAATCTGGGATGAATACCCGAAAATGAATTATTATGAAATTAGAACCATACTTAGTCAGTTTCTATTTGTGGGAGATGATATCTTTAAAGAGATTTCTGATTTAAGTGGTGGAGAGAGAGGTCGACTTAGTTTACTAAAGCTGATGTTATCCAATGCAAATCTACTATTAATGGATGAGCCCACCAATCATTTGGATATTGACTCAAAGGAAGTTTTAGAAGATGCAATATTAGACTACGAAGGAACTCTCTTTGTCATATCCCATGATAGATATTTTCTAAATAGGGTTACCAACAAGATTTTAGAATTAACTACAGATGGAATTAAGGAATATATGGGTAATTATGACTATTATTTAGAAAAGAAAAACGAAGTCTTGTATGAAGAAGAGGATGAAGAGGGCAAAACAAAAACACAATTAAAACTAGAGCGAAAAAAAGAAAAGGAATTATTGGCTTTAGAAAGACAAAAGAAAAAAGAAATTAAGAAAATAGAAAAGGAAATCTCTGAAAAAGAAAGTGCCTTAAATGAAATAGATCATCTTTTAGCTGATCCAGAATCATACGATAATCATGAAAAGATTGTAGAATTATCACAGAAAAGAGAAGTAATTCAAACCAGCCTAGATCGTTTATATGAAGAGTGGATATTATTAACAAATTAATAATATCCACATCAAATTAACAACTTATTCACATTGCCCACAGGGTTATCCCCATGTTATAGCCTGGTTTTAATGTTTTTTCAACTAGTTTCCCACATTATCCACAATCATTTATTGTAAACCATTTTTTATCTGTGTATAATCTGTGTAAAGTTTTGTTGATAAATGTTAATTTAAACCTAAATTAGGCTCAACATTTAAACTAAGGTCTGATTTTTCGTCATTGATATAATGATAATATGCTGCTGAACCAATCATGGCAGCATTATCTGTACATAATATTCTAGAAGGATAATAGATATTTATATTTTCCTTCTTGCCTCTATCTTCTAACATTTCCCTAAGTCCTTGATTTGCAGCAACCCCACCTGCAATTACTATTTTATCAGACCCAGCTTCCTTAGCTAATCTAAAGGACTTATCCACAAGCACATCTAATACAGCCTGTTGAAAACTAGCTGCTACATTTTCAACCACAATTTCTTCACCTTTTTGTTGGGTTTGATTTATATAGTTAAGAACTGCTGTTTTTAAACCACTAAAGGAAAAATCATAGGAATTATCATCTAAGTATACCCTAGGAAAAGGAATACTGTCCTTGTCACCTTCTTTAGATAATTTATCTATAAATGGCCCACCTGGATATGGTAGTCCTATGGATCTAGCTACCTTATCAAAAGCCTCACCTGCTGCATCATCCCTTGTCCTACCTACTAATTCATACTCAGTATAGCCTTTTACATTCAATAGATAGGTATGCCCACCTGATACTACTAAACAAGTAAATGGTGGCTTTAAGTCTTTGTGTTCAATATAATTGGCACATATATGGCCCTCAATATGATTTACCCCAATAAGTGGAATGTCTAGCCCATAAGCCAAAGCCTTTGCTGCTGATATGCCTACTAAAAGAGCCCCTACTAGACCAGGTCCTTGGGTAACCCCTATTAAATCTAAATCATTAAATGTAATATCAGCCTTATCTAAGGCTTCTTGAATTATATTATTAATAGCTTCAATATGTTTTCTTGATGCTATTTCTGGAACTACTCCTCCAAATTTTCTATGAATATCTATTTGGGAGGATATTATATTTGATAAAACTTCACGTCCATCCTTTATAACTGCACAGGATGTTTCATCACAGGAAGTTTCAATAGCCAATGTTAACATTTCATCACCTCAATATATTGGTTCTCCACATTATCAATGCATCTTCATTATTATCTGAATAGTATTTTGGTCTTATGCCATATTCTACAAATCCATATTTTTTATACAGATTTTGTGCAATAATGTTGGATTCTCTTACTTCTAGTGTCATGCTCTGGATATTCTTTGATGTACAATAGTATATCAAACCTTCTACTATTCTATTGCCAACGCCCAAGCCTCTGTACTCTTCCTTGACTGCAATATTGGTAATATGGCCTTCATTTACTATAAGCCACACACCTCCATAACCAGCAACTTTACCATCTACTTCTACTACTACATACCTAGCTAATTTATTCTCACGTATTTCTGTTAAGAAAGCATCCCTTGGCCAAGGAGTTGGAAAACACTCCTTCTCTATTTCAACTATTTCATCTATATCATCTTCAACTATTCCTCGAATAATTATGTCCACCTTAAAGTCCTCCTTTAGGAGTTTCGGTTTTGCTTTTCATTTAACTCCCTTTGAGCCTGAGATTCTCTTAGGTAATCAGGAGCCAAAGTAAAGTAATCGTCTACTTCTCCTCTTTCATACTTTATTTTAGCCAATTCACATATACTAGTTGCTCTACACATATTTTGCCCCGCAGTAGCAAAGTTTACCCTTTTCCCAAGGGTTTCCTTGATTATATCTCTATGAAGCAATGTACCATTGCCATTGACTACTATGGTCTCAAACTCCTTTAATCTATTTAATAAATCATCCATTAGCAATACATCTGGTGCCATCAATTCTTTTAATATTCCATCTTCCCAAGTATATATTCCTGTATAAACTCTATTTCTCCTTGCATCTATCATGGGAACTACTATTTCATTATATGGGAGATTATATGCCAAAGCCTCTAAACTAGATACCCCAACTATTGGCTTATCAAATAGATGGGCAAAGGACTTCATAGTTGCGGCACCTATTCTAAGTCCAGTAAAAGACCCAGGTCCCAATGCTACGCTATATAAATCAATGTCATTTACCTTCATATTTAAATTATCCAATACCTCTTTAATCATAGGCATTAACTTCTCTGAATGGGTCATATCTTGATTTAGAGAAAATTCCCCAAGTAGCCTTTCTTCATTGATTACTGCACATGTTGCCATCATAGTAGATGTATCTAAACCTAAAACATTCAATTATTTCAACTCCTTAATTATCTCTTCATATCTATTTCCATGCCCACCTATATGAAGAATTCTTTCATCGGGATGGCTGGTTTTCTTAATATCAATAATTATTCTATCTTCCGGGATCAATTTGTGGATTTTTTCAGCCCATTCAATGATACATACACCTTCACCAAAGAAATATTCATCAAATCCAAGGTCATAAAGTTCATCTACATTTTCCAACCTATAGACATCAAAGTGATATACCACCATTCTTCCTCTGTACATATTTATCAATGTAAATGTAGGACTGGTAATGTATTCATCCACATCTAGGCCTACACCTATAGACTTAGTCATAGTCGTCTTACCTGCACCTAAATCTCCATTTAAACATACAATATCCCCAGGTTCTAATAATTTTCCAAACTTTATTCCGAACTCTTCAGTTTCTTTTAATCCATTTATCTTTATCTCCAAATTAAATCAACCTTTCAAAGTATTACTAATGATTTATTATATCATAACGAGAATTATTTACATCAAAAAATTATATTATAGCATAGGATATAGGATTGGAAGGGGTGTCCCACCATTTTGGTTGACTAGTTAATAGTATTGACATAAAAATTTCAATTAGTGCATAAAATAAAACTAACATCCAATTGCTATATTGTTATCTTAGATATCAATATAGTATTTACTAATTGGCACCTTTTAAAATAATAATGATACAAGGGGGAGTTTATTTTGAAAAAGCGAATTTTGACACTTATGTTGGTATTGATCTTATTGATGACATCAACTACCTTAGGATTTGCACAAGAAGTAAATAATGTAAGTATAGAAAATGTTATTCTTTTGGTTCCAGATGGGACAAGAGTAGACTCAATTACCTTAACACGATGGTATAATGGCGGGGGACCATTAGCAATGGATGAAATGGCTTGCGGTTTGGTAAGGACATATAATTCTGATTCACCTATAGCGGATTCAGCACCATCAGCAAACGCTATGGCAACAGGTTTTAAAAGCAAAACCGGTTTTATCGGGGTTCTACCAGATGAAAATACAATGCCAACTCTTGCACCTCTGGCAGATGGGGATGCGAGGAAACCTGTTGCTTCAGTCTTAGAAGCAGCAAAACTTGCGGGAAAGGCAACTGGATTGGTATCAACTTCCGAAGTAATGCATGCAACACCAGCAGCATTTTCTGCACATTATCCTGACAGATCTAATTATGATGTACTAAGTAAGCATATGGTTTATAATAATATTGATATTGTCTTTGGTGGAGGCTACAACTTCATGGTAGCTGAAGGTCGTAAGGATGATGCAGATATGCTATCTATTTTAAATGAAAGAGGTTATGATATTCTTACCTCAAAGTATGATTTGGAAAACTTTGACGGAGATAAGGCATGGGGTCTCTTTGCTAATGAATCATTGCCTTATGCATTTGATAATGATGGCAGTAGCCCAACTTTAGCAGCAATGACAGAAAAAGCAATTGAAACCTTAAGTAAAGATGAAGATGGCTTTTTCTTATTAGTTGAAGGGAGTAAAATAGACTGGGCTTCCCATGCTAATGACCCAATTGGTATAATAAGCGACTTGCTTGATTTTGATAATGCAGTGGATGTTGCCCTTAATTATGCTAAAAATAATCAAGATACAGTTGTCATTGTGGCTCCTGATCATGGTAATGGTGGTATAAGCATTGGACATTCAAATCTTGACAAAGGTTATGATAAAGAACCATTATCATCTTTCCTAGATCCTTTAAAAGCTGCCAAGCTAACTGGTGAGGGAATAGCAGCTAAATTTGATTCTGAACGAACTAACATTGTGGAGGTAATGGCTGAATATTATGGAATTACAGATTTAACCGAAGACGAAATTGAAGAAATTAAAGAAGCTAAGCTAAGTTCTATGAACTATACGGTAGGACCTATGATTAGTAAACGTGCTAATATTGGCTGGACCACAACTGGACATACAGGGGAAGACGTGGTGCTTTATATTTATTCTCCTGATAATGACAGGTTGACTGGAGTTGTGGAGAATACTGATATCGCACATTATATGGCTAAAAAATTGGGCGTTAGTCTAATTGAGACTACAGAGTCTCTATTTGTGCCTGCTAGGCAAGCCTTTGAAGATATTGGGGCAGATGTAATTTGGAGCGTACCTATAAAACATAGTCCTGTTGTCACTGTAACTAAGGATAATAACATATTAGAGTTATTTATCCATACAAATAAGGCTGCTTTCAATGGTGAAGATGTTGAGTTTGATGGAGTTATTGTTTTCAACGGCCTAAAGACCTTTGTACCTATAGAAGCTCTGAATTTATTCAATCAATAAATTTTAAAAAAAAATTCATTAAATTAACAATTTTAATCCTTGTTAACAAGAATATTTACTAGCAAATTACCCAAACTATTAAAGACCATGAGCTCAATATACAAAGGAGGAGATAAAAAGTGCGGAAAAGCTTTCGTGTAATTTGTATATCATTGGCACTAATGCTTTTTATGTTTTCTGGATTTAGTACTAAATATCTTAGATCCGAAAATATGAACGATGCAGATTATACCCAAGCAAATATAGTTCGAAATGGCCCTAGGGAGCAAAAATATATTGCATTAACATTTGATGATGGACCTCATCCTCAATATACTACTGAAATTTTAGATTTATTGAAAAAACACAACATTAAAGCTACGTTTTTTGTTCTAGGACAATTGGCAGAAAAATATCCAGATATAATTAAGAGGCAAGTAAACGAAGGTCACGAGGTTGGAAATCACACCTATTCACACTTCGATATTACAAAGATTTCTAAAGATGAATTTAAAGAAGAGTTTCGCCGAACTCAAGATATTATCTCTTCTTTAACAGGCGTTGAATCAAATGTTTTTAGGCCACCCTATGGACTATATAACGAAAATGTAGTTAAAATAATTAATGAACAACAATCTAATATCATACTTTGGACCTACGATCAAGATTCTAAAGATTGGAGCAATCCTGGAGTAGATAAAATTGTTGACACTACTGTTGCAAACATAAAAAATGGTGATATTATATTATTCCATGATTATGTTTATCATGAAACTAGTAATACAGTTTCAGCATTGGAATCTATAATACCAGAACTAATTAACAAAGGTTATAATTTTGTTACCGTATCCGAACTAATGGATTTACTAAAAAAAGATATTGTTAATAATTAAGTAGCTAAGAAAGGACCTAAAAAGGTCCTTTCTTATTTTAATCAACCCTGTATGTTTTAATTTTTTTTCTTACCCCTTGATAGGGATAATCCTCCAAATCCACTGATGATGGCCATATAGAATCCAAAGTCATACCAAAATCCTGTATTTATTGTTTCGTATATACTTCTACTACTGTTCCCTATGGATAATATTAAAGAAATAGGAGCCGTCCATCCATGCCATATTCCTGATAGAAAATTTGCAGGGTCATCTGGTGAATAGGATCCATCTCCTGGCATACATCCTGTCAATAAAAATAGACTTATTAAAATAATGATAGATAGTTTTACTTTTTTATTAATAGTCTTATTCAATATAATACCCCCTTGGATTTATTGATAATTCCATTATAAGGATTGATCAATCAAAATACAATCCGATAAATCTGCTATTTTTCTATTAAATGTTTCCAATACCTTGCTGGCATATATCTCCTTTGTAAAACTGGATTAACTTTACTTTCAATTGCTATGGATTTAAAATATGTTTGCCAAAGCTCCTGATATTCTTCCTCTTCTTCTTTAACAATTAGTGAATCATATATTTGAATATCCTTAACAATCCATTCTTCTTTATTGTAAAATACGCCAATTCCCCGTTTAACATCGTGTATAACCCAATTTTCATTTGCCAATCTGGCAGCAAAATGCGGGGCTAATAATACCACAATATTAAAATCAGGCTCTAAAGATGCATAGAAAATACCATTTTTTAACTCTCTAAACCGCACCAACCCCAATAATCTATGTTGCTCCATGGTAACCTTGTATCTAATATTATCTATTTTAAGAACTATATCATTGGATAGATTTAAATCCACCTGAGGACCAATTTTAAATCCTAGCTGGACATATTTTAGTATATCAATTCCATGTCTAGGTAATTCAGATAAATAAGCATAAGTGATTCTCCTTAAAGCTTCTTTGGAAATTTTATTTTCTATTGCTTCATAAACCTTTTTTGATTTTTCAGTATCTGTATCTATGTAAATCCTTTGGATTAAAAAATTTTCTTCCATAGAATCTATAGGCACAATATCATCTAATTCTTCTCTGCGATAATATGCTTCATATATAGCAGTCAATAATCCATCAAAACTGCCATCATATATATAATGGATCATTATATTTGACCTCCTATTTGAATAAATCGATCTTCAATAGAAACCTTATCAAAAAGAGACAATTGTTCATGTCCACTATTTATTTGATTGCCATATACTAAAGTTTTACGAATTTTTTCAGAGTCCATAGATTTTATACCATAATGCTTTCCATTACAAGTAATAAAGTACTGTGCCCTTTTTAGGACAATGCCTAGTTTCTTTAAGTCCATAAAATCTATGGATCTAAATCTTCTGGCCTGGATAATTTTATATGCTGATTTTACACCAATTCCTGGAACTCTGATTAGAGTATGATAGTCTGCTTTGTTTATCTCCACAGGAAATAGACTGATATTTTGGATTGCCCAATCACATTTTGGATCCAAAGCTAAATCAAAATCTGGTTTATCCTCATTTAACAATTCATTTGCAGAAAAACCATAAAATCTTAATAACCAATCTGCCTGATAAAGTCTGTTTTCTCGTACAAGAGGTGGAGATTTTAAAACAGGTAGATTAGGACTAGTGGATACTGGTATAAATGCTGAATAATAAACCCTTTTAAGATCATAGGAATTATATAGGCCTTCTGAAAGTCTAAGTATTTTCAAATCATTGTCCCCAGTAGCACCTACTATTAATTGAGTGGTTTGGCCTGCTGGAACAAATTTAGGACTAAATCGAAATTTCTTTCTATCATCTATTGATTGGATAATACCAGACTTAATTTGGCCCATAGGTTTTAGAATACTATCTTTATTTTTTTGTGGTGCCAATAATTTTAATCCTTCTTCTGAAGGCAACTCTATATTTATACTTATTCTATCTACATACATACCTACTTTATCAATAATTTCTTTATCGGCACCTGGTATTCCCTTTATATGAATATATCCATTAAAATTCTCTTTTTCCCTGAGGGTTTGAACCACTTTTAATAACAATTCCATCGTATGATTCGGTGATTTAAATACAGCTGAACTTAAAAATAATCCTTCAATATAATTTCTTTTATAAAAGTTTATGGTTAAATCTATAATCTCTTCTGGTGTAAATGTGGCTCTTGGTAAATCATTAGAAGATCTATTCACGCAATAGTCACAGTCATAGATACAATAATTTGTCATAAGAATCTTTAATAATGAAATACATCTTCCGTCATCAGACCAACTATGACAAATTCCAGAAACACTAGCATTACCTAATCCTTTGTTTGTATTTTTTCTATTGCTTCCGCTGGAAGAACAGGATACATCATACTTTGCAGCATCTGACAATATTTTCAGCTTATTCATTACATCCATCATTTACACACCTCTATTCTTTATATTTTAATAAAAAAATTATATCACAATATAAAGGAGAATACAAACATATGTTTAATTTTAAGGCGAATAAAAATCCTAGGAGATATACCCTAGGATTTTATCTATCTTCTATATACAATTTTACCATCTATAATTGTCATATATGTTTTAAAATCCACATCTTTAATTGGATTACCATCGAATAGTACGATATCAGCGTCTTTACCTACTTCAATGCTTCCTACCCTATGATCTATGCCTACGATTTCTGCTGGATTGATCGTAATCGCTTTTAAGGCTTCTATCAAAGGTAGTCCAGCTTTATGAGCTAAACCTGCACATAATGAAAGATGTTGTAGCGGAATTACTGGCGAATCCGTATTAATAGCAATTTTTACTCCTGCTTCATAAAGAACTCTTGGCGTATCAAAAGTCTTATTCTTTAACTCGTACTTAGATCTATCACCAAATGTAGGTCCTACAACTGCTGGTTTGCCTTCCTTAGCTAAATCGTCTGCAATAAGATGTCCATCTGTACAGTGTTCTAAAGTTATATCTAAATCAAATTCCTTTGCAATTCTTAGGGCTGTAAATATATCATCTGCCCTATGAGCATGGGCTTTAAGTGGAATTTCCTTTTTTAGAACTGGAACCAATGCTTCCATTTTCATATCATAGTCCGGCTTTTTAGATTCATCTTCTAAACTTTCCATCTTTTCCATATAGGTTTTAGCTTTATATAATGTTTCTCTCAGTAAGGCTGCTGTAGCCATTCTAGTAATTGGGGATTTCTTTTGGCTATTGTAAACTCTCTTTGGATTTTCCCCAAATGCTACCTTCATTGCTATTGGATCTTTGATTACCATATCATCAACTCTGTGTCCATATGTCTTTATAGCAAGAAAAGTCCCTCCGATAACATTGGCACTACCAGGACCAGTAACAGCTGTTGTTACCCCGCCTTCATATGCTTCCCTAAAGGTTATATCCATAGGATTAATAGCGTCAATACCTCTTAATTGCGGTGTCAAAGGATCAACCATTTCATTACCATCGCTACCTTCAAATCCGATGGAGTCCTCCCACATTCCCAGATGACAATGTGCATCTATAAAGCCTGGAGTAATCATTCTGCCCTCAGCATCAATTACCTCTGCTCCTGATGGAATTTCCAAATCTTTACCTACTGCTGCAATTTTTCCATCTTTGATTAAGATTGAGCCATTTTCTATAATCTCATCACTCATAGTATAAATAAAACCATTTTTAATATGTAACATTTTTTTCCTCCTTTATTTCGATACTCTAAATTAATTATATCAGTAAATTTACATTTTTCAATCATTCTTATATATTTATTTTTAAAAAATCCTAGGAAAATATAAAGAACATTGGAGAAGTTCAATTATATTACCCTAGGATTTATTCTAATCACAATGGATTATTTTTTTAATATTGGTGATATTCTTTTATATACTAATATTGTAATTGCTGAAACAATTGTCCCTTTTAATAGATTAAATGGTACAACCGCATAAAGTATCAATGATTTGTAGTCTACAACCCTACTATTTACTGCTGCTGTCATATCTATGATTTGGTCTAATGGCATTAACTTAGCATATAGTGGAAATACTACAAAGTAGTTGCTCAAGGATGCAAATAATGTCATGGCCAATATTCCAATCCCAAGACCTATGATAGCTCTTGAAAAAGTCTTCTTTTTATAATAGATAAAACCTGCTGTATATGCCATTGTACTACCTACTAGAAAATTTGATAATTCTCCAACTCCACCTGTTAAGGATCCTTCAATAAATAAATTTAATAGATTCTTAACTAGCTGAACTAATACTCCTGCCATTGGTCCCATGGCAAATGCACCTAATAGTGCTGGTAAATCTGAAATATCTAATTTCAAAAATGGTGGAGCAAACCAGGTAGAAATGTCAAAAAACATCAATACCATTGAGATTACAGCCAAAATTGAAATCTTGACCATATTTCTTGTAGAAAAACTTGTTCTGTCTAAAGTATACATATGATCCCTCCTAATTTTAGTGCTTCAGGGATTAATTGTAATCTCGCAGTCTCGCATCATAAATTTGTTCACTCATACAAATTTGTCCTTCCAGGACTCCATATCGCATTCCTGCGGAGCCCATTAAGGTTGGAGCTCGTTGCGGTTAACCTACCATCGATTTGCAACATTTATTTGCGACCCTGGACTCAATTGGGGAGCCTCCGGTGTAAAAAATAACTACAAATCGGGTTAGGGCATACAATAAAACCCCGAAGTATTCTTCGGGGTTTTAAATAACAAAAATATAGACAAATGTCTTGTCTATACATCTTCTTTCATCCAGACTATACTGTCGGCCTTGGAAATTAACCAAGTCAACCTAAAAAGGCTCGCGGGCTTTACCGCCGGTGAGGAATTGCACCTCCCCCTGAAGATATATTCACTATCATTATATGCCTATGCTTATTTCTTGTCAAGTATACTATTGCTTTTTTCAAATAAAAATCCACAAATAAAAGATGTTAATGGCGAAACCAGAACAAGACCTATACAACCAACAAAGGTATGAAGAATCTCAGCTGCTATTGTCTTTGAATTTAGTATATTAAGTAGTGGTGTTCCCTGAGCCATGTATACCATCATTACTGATAAATAACTTCCCATATATGCAAATAACAGGGTAGTGGTTTGGCTTCCAACTACTGATTTACCAATATTAAACCCCGATAGTATTAAATCCTTTTTAGTTACCAATGGGTTGTTTTTTACAACTTCATCTAATGCAGAAGAAATATCAACAGCTAGATCTAATATGGCTCCAGAGCTTGCAAGATAAATGCCTGCTTGGAAAATAGCTGTTAAGTTTAAATTTGAAAAACCTGCATATAGGAGTGATTCTGACCTTTCCATGACAGCACCATGAATATTGAAGTAATTACCAAATATTATAGCCAAAAGACAAGTTACAAAGGAGCAAGCAACTGCACTTGTTATAGCAGCTTAGTATCTCTTTGTAAAGCCTGATACCAATA
>JAAYGX010000108.1 GCA_012735585.1 Tissierella sp. | reverse complement strand
TTGTAAAATGATTTACCGAAGTAAAATTAATGTTTTGGACTACAGGAGTATAGTTAACACTGTATTTATCCAAAATAGTATAAACTAATATTACTTCTTCAATGGCAGAGCCATCACCTAATCCACACCCTGATAATAAAACTAAAAATTTCATTACACTCCCCCTTTCTACAATTTGATAATTAACACCCTATTTATATATACTTACTTCCTTCTCTCACACTTAATTTTGATAAAGCATTACTTTCAATAAAGTTTTTTACCCATTCCACTTCTTCTGCTTTTTAGAATTCATATCTTATATAAATATTCTACTTTACTTATAAAACTCCTTCTTTCTATTTAAAATAATTTTAATAATATTAACCTTTCAAACACATACCCTTAACGCAAAATAACGTCTAAAATCTAGACGCTATTTAATATAGTTTACATATATTTTTTACCTAAGGATCAAATCCTATCAATATACCAATTTGGAATATAGGTGCTAAATCCATCATACCAATCAGAAACATTCTTAGTAATTCTAAGCATTGTATTTACTTCTTCTTCCCCAAAGGGTATAGCCCAAGGGATAGATGATAATTGGTTGGTCGCTATGTATAATGCCAATAATCTAAAAAACGTATCTGGAACTTGATGACTGAAATAGCCATTAATATATCCAGATGCAAATATTGGGCTATTTTCAACACAAAAAGTAATGCGATTAAATTCTTCCCATGGATCACCATAATCCATTCTGTTAAAATCTATGATTCCTAATTCTATTTCCGGAGTAATAATCATATTTCCAACATGATAATCACCGTGTTGTAGGGTCTGTGGCCTATTCTCCAATAGATGACGATTATCTTCTATATAACTAATAAACCTATCATCATCTGGAAATCTGATATCACATCCATGGTAATTAGCCATCTTTACATTGATTTTACGATTGAATCGTTCTTCCCAATTAGGTATATCCTGTGGAGCTGAAATACTATGAATTTTCTTAAGTAATTCTCCTGCCTTAATCCCTAATCTATACTGTTCTTCTACACTTAAATTTGGTAATATAGATTCTGCGTCTTCACCATTTATCCAGGTTAAAAGTATATAAACAAATTTTCTATCATTGCAAATCCCAAAATCAACTGGAAGTGGCATCAATATATCCATAGTTGCAAGTAATTTTAATTCTTCATATTCTCTTTTCTTCTTCTCATATTGAGATATATCTGTGGTTCTAACTAATAGCTCTTTTCCTTCTATAGTTTTGATATAATATTTTTTATCACTAGACCATCCCTTATTAATGACTTGGATAGTATCCCAATTATTAAAATCTGGAATATCATTTATAGTATTCATATTGGCTCTCCTTAAGCTTATCCCTTTAATAACTCTGACTTATATTTTTCATGAAAAGCATTATATTTATCCTTATTTAACTTAAAAGTCAATCCATCATATAATTGACCTCTTACAACCCTATACCCATTCATTCTATTACATTCCTCAAAACCAAGTTTCTTCATCAGACCTATAACCCTTTCATTTCCAGACCAAGTTTGAGTATATATGTCTTTTATCCCACTCTTTAGTAGGTAATGAATAAATAAGTCCCAAGAAGCTGTTGCATACCCCTTACGTCTTGAGGATATATCTGGTATATCAATTCCTATGGCACAATGCCCTGTTCCTCTAGTAAATCTATAGTTTTCATCAATATTATAAGCATTCATCCATCCTATATGTTTTCGACTTTCATCATTGATACATATTTGGAAGCTCATTCGCATTCTATTTTCATCTTTTTCCTTTTCCCTGGCTAACCACTTTAAACGTTCAATCCGATATCCAATTGAATCAAATACTTCTCCTTCATGATATTCCCAAGGAGCATCCCACAATTTCCATTCAGTTTCAACAGTTTCCCAGTATATTCTATCATCAATATCGGACTCTATAAAATCTCTTAGTATTACTTTATGGTTTTTTATTTCCATTTATATCACTCTCCTATCCTATATTATTGCCCTAATATTAATAATTCTTCATTGTTTATACTATTGCATGCTTTACTTTTCAATTTTTTATAAAACATGGTTTTAATGGATTGCCATCTTCTACCTTTGGATGCATGATTATCCAATTTCCTTTAGTCCTATTTATTCCTATTTCCTTCTACATTGTACCTTACAATATTTTGAATTAAATCTTCATCTAATTCACTATCATTAGGTATTTGAATCGTACCGTTGGATGTCTTGTAGCCTTGGAGTTTATCTCTAAAATACTGTACGGCTTCCGCCCCACAGTATAGTCCAATATGTTTTTTATGTGCTGCAAAATGGATTACATTTCCCTTGTGGTAAAAAGTAGGCATACCCCAGCTAATCTTCTCTGTCAATTCTGAAGACGCATCTAAAATAATCTTCCTAAGTCTCCTAAGCTTAGGTTGAATCTCTTCAGAACATGTCTCAATATATTCATCAATAGTATTTAACTTTATATTTTCTTTCATGAGTGTCTCTCCTTACAAAGTATAGGTTCAGTTGCAACAAAAATAACTAAGAATATAAATGACAATATTACAATAATCAAATGCAAATATAGTGCTTTAAGATTTTTCTTCATCATTACCTCTATATATATATAATTGCTTATAACTCCTCTAATCCTCCCTTTAAAAAGCTATCTATTTCAGACTCACCTATAACCTTTATGCCATTTTTACTAAGTAATTCTGCTGTAAATCCATTTCCTTTAATTAAATTCCCGGAGAATGTTCCATCATATACTTCACCAAAACCACAGGATGGGCTTCGTTCTTTTAATATGGCATATTTGCAATTATATAATTTAGCTAAATGTAAAGTTTCATTTGCTCCCCTAGTGAAGTTTTCACTTACATCTTCACCTTTTCTATTCATAACCTTTCCATCTATAATTTCTGCTGGTTCCCTAGGAGTTTGCAGACCTCCATATACTTCAGGACATACTGGTATTAGATTATAGGTTTTTTTCAATTGGTCTATTTCATCAATTAATTTCCCTCCACCATCATATCTACAATTCACTCCTAATAGACAAGCACTGATTAATATATTCATGAATTTCCTCCCTATCTACTATTCTTCTTACAAGTATATGTCTCCCTTTAAAACAACAAGTGCCTCACCTATTACTTCCAATCTTTCTTCATCTTTGATTTTTAAATTAAGTTTTCCACCTCTATTTGAGGCTTGATAAGCAATGAATTCATTTTTATTTAGGATATCTGCCCAGTATTTTGCCAAGACAGTATGTACCGAACCAGTCACTGGATCTTCGTTGATACCTGCCCAGGGGTTAAAATATCGTGATAAAAAATCATATTTATTGGTATTGTTGGTGGTAATGGCTACTCCTTTAATGTCCTCTGTGAATTCTAGGCTCTTCATTTGACTAAAATCAGGATTTAGATCAAGTATTTGCTCTTCATTATCTACTCTTATTATTACTTTTCTAGTTGTCTTTCCAACCTTGGCGTCTATATATTTATCTATACCAATAGCTGCTAATAAATCATCTGTTATATTTATATCTTCATACTCGTCTAATGCCATATCTATTCCAATACCATCTTCATATCTTTGAGCTGTAAGTCTTCCACTTTTAGTTTTAAAAATTATTTCCTCTGATTCAATTTTAAATATATCAAATAGTACTTTAGCAGTCCCTATAGTGCCATGACCACAAAGGGGTACTTCTACCTCCGGTGTAAACCATCTTAATGAATAAGTATCCGATTCCTCGTTCATAGGTAGTACAAATGCAGTTTCAGAAAGGTTCATTTCTGCTGCAATTAATTTCATATGATTTTCTGATATTTCCTCCTCTAAAATACATACTGCTGCTGGATTTCCTTTAAAAGGTTCATCTGTAAATACATCTATTTGGTAAATTTTTAATGTTTTCATCATTCTCCTACTTTCTAAAATATCACTAAATATAATTCTAATAATCATAAACATACCATTTATCTAAAATGTAATAGGCGCCACTAATCTTTGTAATAAAGAAATAACACTCCAAGCTGCAAGGGAACTAGATTTTGGATTATCTGGAGATGGTATTGATTCTATCTCTACAGTTACTTTTACTGTATTTCCCTGAAGCTTTATACTATGCTTATTGCTTTTCATGCCCGGAATACTTCGTATTACTACATTTGTATTGTCTACTCCTGTAGTAGATAAACCGGTAGCCACTGCTACATTTATATTTTTAGGGAATACTTCTATTGCTTCCTTTGCTGTACCAGTAAATACTTCTTCTACATCATCCTGTGAAAGCTCTCTTCCTTCTAAAAATGGCGCTCCATTTAGGGAATTAGGTGATTTTTCAGTTGTAATTCCCACTGTTACATCTTCCATTAACATAGCTGAACTTAGAACATCAAAACCCCCTACTGCTCCTGATGTTAAATGAACACGACAATTATTTTCTTTGGCTATCTGTGCTGCCTTTTTATAAAATACATCATCGGCAAAGGCTCCAACTGATAATGCTATTAGATTTATTCCATTTTCCAGTATCTTTACTGCACTGTCTTTAACTACAGAAGGAGATGCTGCTTCTATAATATAATCAGGTTTGTCTTTGAGCATATCATCGAGTCCCTTATATGCCCTACAGTTAATTTCATTGGATAACTTTTGGGCATTCTCAATTTTGCCACTTAAAATTCCTACAATTTCATAATCTTCATAAAGTTCCTTTGATATATATTTTCCAATAATACTACCAAGAGAACCACTCCCTATAATACCTAATCTATATTTTTTCATATCATCTCTCCTTATTTTTTTGTTCAATTTTATCCTTAATCCAATCTGCAAGCATCAGCTCCATATCAGCCTCACCTTTAACAGGATAGCTTCTATATAACTTTTTAAGGTCCTTATAGTGTTCTAGCGCTTTTTGTTCATCTTCGTTATAAAAGGCTTCATATGCCATTAATATCCTTCTCTTACCTATCATAAACTTAGCTGCTTTAATATATTTTTTAAGCTCCGAACTATATAATCTGTCAATAAATCCTTTATTACATCCTTCAATAAGTTCTAGGAACATTCTCTCACAATTTATTTCGTATGTGTATAAGGGTAATAGCTTATCAAAATATGGAATAAATGAATCCATACATACTCTTGCCCTATCAAAGTCCATATTATCTAAATGCCAATTATATTCCATTAATCGAATCCCTGTATTAAGAGGATTCGTTATATCCGAATCTTCTTCTAATACAAATAGGCTGGGATCCATGTCCTTAATTCTCATTCCACTACTTAATAATCCATTTACTCTTAATTGAAGATAAAAACCTCTTCTAGCTTCCTCATCCTTAACTATCGACATTACATTATATGCGTCATTTGCAACTCCACTTATTTTAAAAGGTATGCCATTTGTTAGTGCTGCAAAGATACCTGCTAGAGCAAATAAGACTAAAAATATATTTAGTGGAAAAACCACCTCTTTTATAAATATTGCAGATAAGATACTAATAACTGAAGTTATAAGATTCATTATAACCCCACCAAAATTATATATTACGAAAGGATACTTCCCATCTTTTAGGTCTGGCGGCATCATTAGACATTGTCCAGCAGTTCCCGGTATATTAAACTTTTTTGATTTGAATTTTCCATCTTCTTTTATTATTGTATAGGATCCAACTCTGAAAGACACAAATGAATAACCTGTAGCTAAACCAAATACTAAATGTCCAGCTTCATGAATTATTATATGTACTAAATACAATATGATTAGAATTAATAATATACCAAACATATAAATAAGATCTG
This sequence comes from Tissierella sp., assembly GCA_012735585.1. Lineage (GTDB taxonomy): Bacteria > Bacillota > Clostridia > Tissierellales > Tissierellaceae > JAAYTL01. The sequence continues at coordinate 75,350 of JAAYGX010000108.1, read as the reverse complement.
TAACTAAATTATCGCTACCAATACCGGGTATCATTCCATCAAAATACTTAGCTGATAGATATCCAATAAAAAATCCTAATAATAAACAAATCATTATAAATATAATAAAATTAAAGACCTTTTTAGTAAGTCTATTTTTCTTTTTAATCTTGTTTTGACTTCCTATTTAAAAAACCTCCTCTATAATTATGCTCATACTACTGGAATTGCTGTTTATCCTATTTATTTGATAATGTAACTACCACTACTTCAGGTCTATTAAAGATTCTAATGGGCACCAAACTATTGCCTAAACCCCTACTTACATACATAGTTGAATTTTCTACTGTATGTGATCCACTTGTATATTTGGGAAAGAACCCCTGATCAGGTGCGACTATTCCTCCTATGCCAGGTAGCCTAACCTGGCCTCCATGTGCATGTCCTGAAAAAATCATATCTATTTTTTCCCTTGAATATATATCAATTAAATCTGGTCTATGGGAAAGTAGAATCTGAAAGATATCATCATCCTTCATTATTTTTAGATGTTTTTCCAATACAGATGTATTTCGTTTATCTGAATAGCTAGAAGTAAGAAAAGCAGGATCTGTTAATCCTAATATTTCTATCTTTTCCTTATCCCTAATTAATTCTACTTTCTTATCATCAAGAACAACTACACCTTGGCTAATTAGTTCTTTGCGGATATTTTCATATTCACCTGACCAAGCCTCATGATTGCCTGAAACATAATATATTGGCGCGATTTCCATAGCACCTTCAATGAATAATAAGGATGTCTCTAAATCATACCTTCTTCTATCTATTAAATCTCCTGTGACTACTATAATATCTGGAGATGTTGAATTTATCTTCTTTAGAATATACTCTTGATTTTTACCAAATAGTTTATTATGTAGATCCGAAATATGAACAATTTTAAATCCATCAAATTCGTTAGGGAGATTTTTATTATTATAATTGAAGTTGGATATTACAATATGGTTATTTTGCCATATACAAAATAGAGTTAAGGATATGGCTATAACTGCTATATATATCATTTTCTTATGCTCCTTATGCTTCATTTTAACTATTACCTATAATTCCTACTATATTTTTGCTCATGTCATCTCTCCCTAGTTTATTATTGTTTTTTGCCTCGTTATAGAACATTTTCATAATAGAAGATTTGATTCTATAAATATATTATACTATAGGAATAAGAAGAATCCCTTATTTTTATTAAAAAACTATAAAAAAGCCAACTTCTATATAGAAATTGGCCTTTTCATTTCCTTTTATTCTTTTAATAGCTTTAATAATTCATTATCCCTATCCTTATCTAGGGATTTTTTCCTGCTAAATAGTGTCTTATACAATTCACTAATTATCAAAGGAAGAATTGCAAAACTTGAAACAACACCCCATTCAATTAAACCTAGAGGAACAGTATAAAATATTGGTTGTAGAATTGGAATATATATTACTCCTAACATTAGACAAAATGATAAAGATGTTGCATATATCATGGTTGGATTTGAAAATATACCTATTTCTATTAGTAGGTGCCTTTCAGATCTACTTGATTATGCCCTTAATAATTCTGCCAAAATCAATGTAGCAAATGTAATAGTCCTAGCCTTAATCAAACTATCTGGATATGCTTGTAGTGCCCAAGTATAAGAAAGTAGTGATGCAGCACCAATAGTTATACTTTGAACTATAATATCTGCCATCATAATTCTATCTATAATAGGAGAATCTGGATCTTTTGGTTTTAGCTTCATTATGTCTTCTTCACCTTTTTCGAGTCCTAAGGCCAATGCTGGAAAACTATCAGTAACTAAATTTAACCACAGCAATTGTATAGGTAAAAGAGGTATCGGTAGATTATATAATATACTGAAAAAAACTATTATAATTTCTCCAATATTACAGGATAATAAAAAGAATACAAATTTCCTAATATTGCTATAAATTACCCTTCCCTCTTCTACAGCAGCTACAATACTAGCGAAGTTATCATCTGTTAAAATTACTTCTGCAGTATTCTTGGCAACATCTGTACCTGTTATGCCCATGGAAATACCTATGTCAGCTTTCTTTAAAGCCATAGAATCATTGACACCGTCTCCTGTCATAGCTACTATTTCACCATTGGCTTTAAGTGCAGAAACTATTCTTACCTTATGCTCTGGTGATACTCTAGCATAAACAGTTGTATTCTTAACCACTTCCTTTAATTCTCTATCTGAAATATTGTCCAACTCTTCACCTATTATTACCTCTTTTATTGACTTAGCAATACCTAGCTCCTTACTAATTGCAAAGGCCGTTTCTTTGTAGTCCCCTGTTATCATAATTGGCTTAATTCCCGCTTCTTTGCATTTAGTAATAGCTTCCCTTGCTTCAGGTCTAGAAGGGTCTATCATCCCTACTAATCCTACAAACACCATATCATTTTCAATATTATTAGAGGATATTTCCCTAGGAAGTCTATCGAACTCCCTATAGGCAAATGCAAGTACTCTTAAAGCTTCTTTAGCAAATGAGTTATTCATTTCTAATAACTTTTCCCTCAATCTATTGTCTAAATTCTTTGTTTCTCCATTGATACTAATATATTTACATTTTTTTATGATAATATCTGGTGCTCCCTTAGTAAAAGATACAATTTTACCAGGCAAATAGTTTTTATGAAATGTAGTCATCATCTTTCTATTAGAATCAAATGGTATTTCCTCAATTCTAGGATAATGTTCATTCATATATTTTTTAGACACATCTGCCTTTTGAGCTAAAGTGACCAAAGAACCTTCTGTTGGATCTCCAATTACTTTATATATACCGTTGGTACTATTAATACCTGCATCATTGGCTAATACTCCTATGGATAAAAGATTTTTTAAGTCAACTACTTTATTAGCTTCTATTTTTCTTCCTTGTTTGATTAGCTCACCTGATGGGTTATATCCTACACCAGTTGCTTCATAAATAGTATTACCCGCAAATATTTTTACTGCAGTCATTTCATTTTGAGTTAAAGTTCCAGTCTTATCTGAACATATCGTTGTGATACTACCAAGGGTTTCAACTGCTAAAAGTTTTTTAACTATGGCGTGTCTTTTAACCATTTTATTCATACCTAAAGCCAATACAATTGTTACAATTGCAGGTAAGCCCTCCGGAATTGCTGCAACTGCTAAACTAATTGATACCATGAACATATCCATAATTTTACGACCTTGTAAAATACCCACAGCAAATACAATGATACATACTATTATAGTAACTATACCTAAGTATTTGCCTAGCTCATTTAATCTTTTCTGCAAAGGAGTTAATTCTTCATCAAAGGATTGAATCTGGGTTGCAATTTTACCTATTTCTGTATTGTGACCTGTTTCAACTACAATCCCCCTAGCCCTACCATATGTTATAATGGTCCCCATATAAGCCATGTTCTCCCTATCTCCTAGAGGTATATCTTCTTCGTAAGCCATACTGCTTTGCTTTTCTACTGGTACTGATTCTCCTGTTAATGAGGCCTCATCAATTTTTAGATTTGAGCTCTCTACCAATCGAATATCAGCGGGAACTATATCCCCAGCTTCAAGTATTACTAAATCCCCAGGAACTAAATTTCTTGTAGTAACTACATCTAAATGACCGTTTCTAATAACTTTAGCAGTTGGAGAGGTCATTTTTTGAAGTGATTCCAGTGCTTTTTCTGCCTTGCCCTCTTGATAAATACCTAAAAATGCATTAATTGCTACAATTGATATTATTACAATAGAATCTCTAGTTTCCCCAATAAATATTGAAATCAAAGCAGCTACAATTAAAATTATTACTAGAAAATCTGAAAATTGGTTGAGTAATTTTGAAAGAAAAGTTTCCTTAGGTTTTTCCATTAATTCATTAGTCCCATACTTATCTACCCTTTTTTGTACTTCTACATCAGCCAACCCTTTTTCTATACTTGTCCCTAGATTTTTTAGAATTTCCCCTTTTTCTTGTTTATACCAGTTCATTATCTTCCTCCTTCTCTCTAGTTTTCATATGCTTGTCTTTATATCTATATAGTATTTCCTCTTTTTTATGACTATTTTTTTCCAAAAAAAGCACCAATTATTCTTAAGAATAATTGGTGCTCAATATTTAATAATTTTACTACTTTGTACCTTATATCTTTTTCCACCTAAAATCCAATAAAAAACTAGTAGATTATATTAAATCTCCTAGCAATAATATTCTAAGACTCTTTTAGTATTCTAGTAGTTGTTATTTTACCATCCACTTTATTTAATGTCTTAACTTTTAATGTTGGGTTTTCTACACCACATTCTTCAAAAATAGACTCAAGAATTTTAAATTCCTTCCTTTTTATTACAACTTCAATTTGATATCTTTTTTCTTCATTATTTCCACCAACCAAGAAGTTATTTACAGTATAGCCTGTTTCTCTAAGTCTCCTAGATATTTCGTAAACCTTATCTCTATTATTTAAAAATATGTCTACTTCCAATATACCTAGTGCCATTCTATCTTCTATCTTTCCACCGATGTAAGTACCTGCTGTCCTTCCTAGTGCGTATGCTATAGTGAATTGTATCCCGTCCCCACTTGTCACCTTGCTAATAGTTGTTGCAAAGATCATTGCATCTGCAAATACCAATAAATACACTGGATTCATTATTTTTTTTGACATTAATATTGTTTTTAATGTTGCCAATACATTTGTAAAAGCAGTTACTAAAAACAATCCTATAAGTGCCATTATAATACTTGTGTTCATAAAACCATCTCCTTCTAAATCTCTATACAAAAAAACTACCATACACATTGTATGCTAGTCAGTAAATAATTAGTACATTTATATTTAAATAATTCATATTAAAGTTAATGATTGAATAAATCCGATCCCTTAAGGGAGTATAAGAATAAAAAATCATAAGAATTTCAAGAGAACATTCAAAATGCTGTAGCAAATTTCTAATTATTAGTCCAACTTATATATTATAGCACATAATCAGATGGTTTGCAAATGAAAAAGAGCCTAGCCCTTTCTTGCAATCCAGAAGTCTGCTCCAATTTTTTTCCATAATAATCTGCTTTATTATTATGGAAAATAAAAAATTGCCATAAAATATTATATCCATGGCAATCTTAAAATCATTTTATATTATAGGTAATATATTTAATCAACAATCACAGGTATATGAACTTGTTTGTTTACGTGAACCAATCCCATATCTGTAGGTCCAAGTTCTGCAATTGCTGGGTGTCCTATGAAGCTAAGAGTCGTAAATGGTGATGCCAAAGTACAACCTGTTTCCTTAGCTGATTTGTTCATTTTTGTAAGTTGATCTGCTATTACATTAGCATCCATCTCCTCGCTTATGAGTCCACCTATGGTTAATGGCATAGCTGCTACCACTTTCCCATCTATAACAGTTACAAGTCCCCCTCTGATGTTTTTGACCTCATTAACTGCCAAGGCCATGTCTTGATCATTTGCACCAATAACACATATGTTTTGGTGATTGTGCGACATTGAATAAGCAAGTGCGCCTCTCTTAAGTGTAAAGCCTTTAACAAAATATACTCCTACGTTCCCATTTTTGCCATATCTTTCAACAATGGCAAGTTTCATGATATCATTAGCTGAGTCCCTCAAAACTTCACTATTTTTAACAGATAATACTGCCGTCTTGTGTTTATTTACTATTTGATTTTTAACAAGTTCGATAAGATTAACTGTTACAGAGTTTTTACCAGAAAAAGCTTTTAATTTAAATAGTTCTGGAGTGATAGGACGCTTAAATTTAACTGTGTCCTTAATCCAAGCTGGATAAACTCTATCAATTCTTTCTACCGGCATCTTGTCTTTTTCAAATACTTTTCTTCCTTCAAAGTATACTTGTTTAGGATGAATTTCTCTCATTGAATCACATAATATAATGTCAGCATATCTTCCTGGAGTTATACTACCGTAATCATGCTCTACCCTAAAGTGCTTAGCTGCATTTAAGGTAGCCATAGTAATTGCAGTTATTGGTTGTACCCCTAATTTAATAGATAGATTTACATTATGATTGATATGTCCCTCATTTTGAATATCGGTAATATGCTTATCATCGGTACAGAAGAAAGTGTTTTCAAAACTATAACCTAGTTTTAAAGCATTTTCAATGAACATTTTAAGATTACGAGCACCACTACCTTCTCTAATCACTACATGTATACCAACTCGTAAACGATCAAGGGCTTCTTCCCATTCTACAGGCTCGTGATCATCAGTAACACCTGCTGAAGCATAAACACTTATCTCCTGCGTATTCACCCCAACTGCATGACCATTTACCAGCTTATTCATATTAATAGCATCTACAATTTTTTGTATACTCTCATCGGTTCTTTGTAGTATTTTCGCTGGTGCTATTTCCCCTAAAGCTACAACTCCAGGACGACCAAGTAATTCCTTGGTCTCTTCAACATCAATTAATCTTCCAGTTGTTTCTAATCCGGGAGCAGTAGGCACTCTTGTTGGCACCTCAGTAGCGATACGATAAGGCAGTTTGTCTGCATTCTCAAGTAGTAGGTCAATAGCAGGTTTTCCAGCAACATTAGAGATTTCCATAAGGTCTACACACATAGTAGTAGTTCCCTGTGGCACGATAACCTGTGCCATGGCTTCAGGGTTTATCATTGAGGATGAATAGTGCATATGTCCATCAATAAATCCTGGAAGTGCATACATACCATCTCCATCTACTTCCCTTTCAGCTATAAGATCTGCATCAGGATCTATAGAGACAATTCGTTTACCCTTGATATATATCTTAGTTTCATAGACTTCTTGTGAGTATACATTAACTAGTTTCACATTTTTAATGACTAAATCACAAGGAATTTTCCCCAGTCCCGCATCAATCATCACATTAGTTTCTTGTACACTACGCATTCGTCGCTCCTCCTATTCCTCAGGCATCTCCCAGTTGTGATACACCTCTTGAACGTCATCGTTATCTTCAAGCATATCTATTAATTTTTCCATATTTTTTATATCATCTGGGCTTGTTAATTCCACTGTTGTTTGTGGAATATAGGATAATTCTGCCATTGCAAACTTATATCCTGCATCTGCTAACCCATTTCTTACAGTATTAAAATCTTCTGGAGCTATGGTTATTTCAAATCCAACTTCTTCAGCCTCGAAGTCTTCCGCACCTAGTTCTATTGCTAGCATGGTTAGCTCATCTTCATCTATAGAATCAGTTCTTTCTATTGCAATGATACCTTTTTTATCAAACATAAAAGTAACAGAACCTGATGTTCCTAGATTGCCCCCACATTTATCAAAGGCATGTCTTATTTCTGGCGCTGTTCTATTTCTGTTATCTGTTAGACATTCAACAAAAACCGCAATTCCTGATGGTCCATAACCTTCGTAGATAATCTCTTCGAAGCTATCTGAACCTAATTCTCCTGCACCTTTTTTTATTGCTCTTTCTATATTATCATTAGGCATATTTTCAGCTTTAGCTTTATCTATGGCCGCTTTTAGTGCAGGGTTATAGTCTGGGTCAGATCCACCTTCTTTCGCTGCCACCATAATATATCTACCTAATTTAGTAAAAATTTTACCTCTTTTGGCATCTTCTTTTCCTTTTTTATTCTTGATATTATTCCACTTGGAATGTCCTGCCATTAAATTTCACTCTCCTTATAGTTATAACCTATATATAATAACACAGCTTTATGTTTATTTCATCTAATTTTTATTTAACTTAAAAATAGGTGGATATTCCCGTTTATGATTACTTTTTTCATCCATAGCTTGGATTCTTTTCTTTATTTTTTCATCTGCTTCTTTAGTTTGTATAAATTTATCCAGTATCTGATAACTAAACCCCATCTCATCTTCATCTGTTTGATTGTTCCATAGTCCTGCGGAAGGAGTCTTATTTATAATAATTTCAGGTATATTTAGAAAATCTGCTAACTCCCATATCTCTGTTTTAACAAATTCAGCTAATGGAAGTAAGTCTACTCCACTGTCACCATGCTTAGTGAAATATCCTACTGTAAATTCAGATTTATTACTTGGCCCTGCAACTAAGTAGTTTAGATTTTGAGCATAATAATAGAGTGTTGTCATTCTAAGTCTTGGTTTGATATTGGCTATTGCCAGTTTATTATCATCAAATTTGAAAGCTCTCATTAAAGTATCAAATGTAGAAGTCAAGTCTACCTTTTCTGTATCTAAGTCAAGGGCTTTAGCAACTAAGTTTCCATGTTCTTCGTCTATTGGATTACTATGACAAGGCATAATTACTCCTAAAGAATTAGATGGAAATGCCAATTTGGCAAGAGCTGCCATTACTGCCGAATCTACGCCTCCGCTTAATCCAAAAACTAAACCTTTTGCTCCTGCATTATATACTTTGTCTTTTAGCCATATAACCATTTCATCAACAACAAATTGGATATCATTCATTTAAAAACCCCCAAATATTAAATATGTATATCTTATTCTTAATATGGTGAAATTAATACAGACGTATTCTTTACAATTATATCATAAAGGAGCTTTATATGGACAATAATAAATACAAATTAATAGGCATAGGAATAGTTGCAGGGCTAGTCAACGGGCTTTTTGGCTCTGGCGGAGGGACTATTGTAGTACCATCTTTAGTTTTTTTACTTGGTTTAACAGACTACAAAGCCCATGCCACTGCTATCCCAATTATACTGCCTTTATCAATTATTAGTGTAATCGTATATCTTTTTAACAATAAAGTTCCATTTGATGTTGGTTTATTTGTTGTAATAGGTGGTATTGTCGGGTCTTATGTAGGGGCTAAATTTTTAAATAAGATTCCAGTGAAATATTTACGGAAAATATTCGGTAGTGTAATCATATATACTGCCATAAGGATGATTTTTAAATGAAATTAATTATAATAGGATTTTTTTCAGGGATTATTAGTGGAATGGGAATTGGCGGTGGAACAATTTTGATTCCTTCTTTAGTTTTATTAGGAGGATTGTCACAAATACAGGCCCAAGGTATAAATTTAATAGTCTTTATTCCAATATCCATTGTTGCCATTATAACCCATAAAAAACAAGGTAATATAGAAAGCAAATATATAAAGCCTATCATCATAGGTGGAGTCATAAGTGCTTTAATTGGATCATTGATTGCGGTTAAGGTTGATGAAGACCGTCTTAGGACATTCTTTGGCATCTTCCTTTTGGCAATAGGCTTATATGAGTTCTTTAAAAAAAATAAAGAATAGGAATTGATACCTATTCTTTATTTTTTAAAATTGCATAAATACAATCTTTTGCATATTTAAGCTCTAATTCTTCAGCTTTTTGTGTAATTTCATCATCATGACTTCCTGGTTGGAAGAAGATATATTCTATACCTAATTCTTTTGCTTCATCTAATGTGTTCATACCATGTCTAGGAGATACTACCATATCTACTACATCTACTTTTTTCGGTAAGTCTTTTAGACTATGATATATCTTTTCTCCTTCAATTTCATCATAATTTGGGTTTACACCATAAACTTCATATCCATGTTTTTTAAGTATTTTCCAAATTTTATAACCAAATCTATCTTTTTTTGCTGTAACACCTACTACAGCCCAAGATTTCTTTTCAACCATTTCATCTCTATTTTTACTTAAATCCATTTTCTCACCTCTCCTAATATCATACCCACTTTAAGTCATTGCAAACTATTATAATTCTAGACATCTATGGGCTATACAAATCTTTATTTAAGTCTTTTACCATCTAAAATTGGTAAATGTAATAATTCCAGTTGTTCAATTTCTAGATCACCACTACATAAGTCTGTGATGGTCTTTATAAACTCATCCACTTCTTCATTATCTATGCAAATTGTAATATTTACACTACTATCAAATATTGTTTCATCAACCAAATACTCATTTACCAATAGATGGTTTTCTATTTTCCCATAAAGGTTATAATCAAGTCTAATCTTTAGCTTTCTATGGATTACCATGTCAACAATAGTTGATGCTTCCAAACCAATTTTAGCACCTTTGGTATATGCCCTGATTAAACCGCCACCACCTAATTTAATACCTCCAAAATATCTGGTGACTACGACTACAACATTTCTAAGATCTTCTTTTTTGATTACCTCCAAAGCAGGGATTCCTGCTGTACCAGATGGTTCGCCATCATCGTTAAATCTTTGGATGTTGGAGTTTTCTCCTATTACATAGGCACTTACATTATGAGTAGCATCCCTATGCTTTGCCTTGATTTCATCTATAAATTCTAGGGCCTCTTCTTCTGAATCTATAGGCGAAGCATATCCAATAAATCGCGATTTGTTAATAATTACCTCATCTTCACCAAAGGTAAATACCGTTCGATAATTATCTTTCATTAACTATTCTTCCTTTCAATCTTACCTGATAAAAAAGGAATCTCTTCCCTTTTTAAGCTAAACTAAGCTTACTTTTATATTCTTTATATTCTAAAAATCTTTTATATGATAATGACACTAAAGATTTATCTTGGCTATATGTTACTAATTCTATAGCTTCTTCAATTGGATAAAATCCACCTTCTGAAAATCCTTCTTCTTTGTTTATACTATATTCTTCGTTTTCGGATTCCATAATAAACCAGATGATTTTATTACTTACAGCTGCATTTCTTGTTATAGAATAGAATTCATATGCAGTTTCACCAGCTGATGAAACAATTTTAGCTTCTACACCTGCTTCGTACTCTACTCTTTCTACAGCTGTTTCAGGTGGAATGCTATCATTTCTTATTTTTCCCTTTGGTAGTACCCACTCATTTTTCTCATTTTTTAATATCAATACCTTTTCATCTTTAAATACTACACCACCTGCACAATTTCTAATAATCATTGGTATCATCTCCTTGTATAAATTTATATTTATATAATTAATTTACTATATAATCCTTATACCTACCTGAATCAATGTTATTAATTGATAAATTTATATATGTCCCATCTTCTTCATGACGTAAGTTTTGTATTTCATAATTAGTCATTAGATAGTTCAGTATTGATTGTTCATTGTAAGGAATTTTCATAAGCACATATCTATATTCTTGTGGTAATCTATCTTGGATGAACTCTTTTAATTTATCTATATTTATATCACTTTTAGCGGATATAAATATTTTGTCTTCAATAAGTTTATTATCGTATATTAAATTTTCTACGTCTATTCTATCCATTTTATTAAATACTGTAATCATTGGCTTATTCAATACATCTAAGTCCTTCAATATATCTATAGTTGTTTTGATTTGAATATCTATATCTTTATTTGATGCATCAACAACGTGAAGTAACATGTCTGCATAGGTTGCCTCTTCTAAAGTGCCTTTAAATGCTTCTATTAAGTGCGTAGGTAATTTTGATACAAATCCTACGGTATCTGTTAACAAATATCCTTGTCCATTAGGTAGTTTACCACGTCTTAAGGAAGTATCTAAAGTAGCAAATAGCATGTCTTTAACAAATACTTGTTTACTAACATCTTCATCATTATCATCCATTAGTCTATTTAATAAAGTTGATTTCCCTGCATTGGTATACCCAACTAATGCTACTATTGGAAGGCTTGAATCGATTCTTTTCTTTCTTTTTATATCCCTATTAGCCTCTACTTCTTTAAGCTGTTTCTCTATATTATTGATTTCCCTTAATACATGTCTTCTATCCGTTTCTAATTTTTGCTCACCAGGCCCTCTCGTACCTATACCTCCACCTTCTCTTGATAGATAGTCTCTCATTCCTACTAGTCGAGGTAAACGATACTTTAGTTGAGCCAGCTTTACCTGCAGTTTTCCTTCTTTTGATGTGGCTCTATTGGCAAAGATGTCCAATATGAGATTGGTTCTATCGACAATTTTTTTGTCAATAATCTTTTCTAAATTTCTGATTTGTGCTCCTGATAACTCATCATTAAAAACAACTGAATCAATATCTAATTCTTCACAGTATAGTTTTATCTCTTCAGCTTTTCCTTTACCTATAAAATGTGCTGCGTTAATAGCCTCTCTTTTTTGGACTATTCGGGATACTACGATCCCCCCTGCTGCTTGAACTAATTCTTGTAATTCATCTAATGAAACTTCAATTTCGATTGGATCCTTATCTAATTCCACACCTACTATTAAAGTCCTTTCGATTTCTCTATTTTCGTTACTCAATACATCACCATCCATTTGATAGTATATTCTTTACTATATTATACCACTAATTCCTAGTATTATCTAACTGAATATCAAGAATATGTAAAGTATATTAATACTATTAAAATTAGGATTGATACAGAATCTAAGCATTTTATAGTTCTGTTATCATATTGTAATCTTTATAGAAATTTAAGCTTGTTAACATTATAATAAAATTGTGTTATAATTAGATATGCTCTAGGCCTTTAGAATTTTTTAAGGAGGAAAATATGTCTGAAAATAACAATAGAGAAAAAAAGAAAAAGAAGAAAAATAAATTTAGTTTTGCAAAAGGATTTAAAATAACAATCATAGTATTATTAATTGTAACAATTTTGTCAGGTGGAGCAGTGGCAGGAATGGTTATATCAATAATAAAAGATGCTCCAGAAATAAACCCTGCGGAGATTAATTCATCTTTGGACCATACATCATTTATATATGATAATAGTGGTAACCTACTGGAAAAAATTGATGCTGCAGAAATAAGAACATATGTCAGCTTAGATACAATGCCCCAGCATCTTATAGATGCTTTTGTAGCTATTGAAGATGAAAGATTCTACGAACATCATGGAGTTGATCCAAAAGGTATTGTTGGTTCGATGTTTGAAAATGTTAAAGCAGGTGGAATTGTCCGCGGTGCCAGTACGATTACACAACAATTAATAAAACAAGTATACCTAAGTCCTGATAAGCTTTGGTCAAGAAAAATTCAAGAAGCTTACTTAGCCTTACAAATGGAGAGAGTTCTCCATAAAGATCAAATACTCGAAGCTTACTTAAATAGAAACTTCTTTGGTCAAAATGCCTATGGAGTTCAAGAAGCAGCTCAAACATACTTTTCTAAAGACGTAGGAGAGCTTACTATAGCAGAATCAGCTTTATTGGCAGGAGTGGTTAAAGGTGCCAATATTTATCAGCCATATATACGAGTGAGGCCAGATGATTTTAACTCAAATACTCAACATAAAGTTGGAGAAGCTGATATATTGGGCCAAAGATATATTTTAGTATTTAATCAAAACTCTGTTGATAGGCAAAAAATAGTTTTAAATAAGATGCTTGAACTTGGTGATATATCTCAATCAGAATATGATGCAGCCCTAGCAGAAGATATGAAAACTGCTTTGCAACCTGGGCAAAAGAAGATGACAGATATTACATCTTATTTTACAGATTATGCCAAGACTGAAACAGTTAATCTTTTAGTAGACAAACTCGGCTATACAAAACAAGAAGCCGAGGAAGAATTGTTTACAGGTGGATTGAATATTTATACTACTATAGATGTAAATATGCAAAAAGAACTAGAGAATGTATATGATAACTTTGTAGAAGTATTAGTTGGAAATACTGACAATGTTAAAGGACCTGTACTAGTTGATTGGAGTGTTAATAATTCAGGTAATGTCATTGATGATAAAGGATCTTTAGTTTATTACCGTCAGGATAATCTTTTAAATGATGACTTTGATTTAGTTATTGAGAATGGTTCATATGAAATATTAGATAATGGTAATATTACAATCAACAATAAAAAGTTAACTATATATCCTAAACATATTGATGTTGCTGATTATTATAGGATTGATGAAAAGAAAAACATGGTTTCACATACTGTTGGTTCTATTATAATTCCTGAGGATGAATTTAGTGTTGGTGAAAATAAGGAACTTATAATAAGTAAGGTATATTTAGATAATAATAATGATTTTTATAGAGTTGATGAAAATGGTAACTTAATTATAAGTAATTCATATTTTTATCGTTCTGTAGACGGCATTGTACAACCACAGTCTGCATCAGTTGTTATTGATTATAGATCTGGTCACATAAAAGCTATTGTTGGTGGTAGAGATGTTGATGGAAATAGGATATTAAATAGAGCTACTGACTCTCAGAGACAGCCTGGATCAACTATTAAACCACTCACAGTATATTTACCAGCTCTAGACAATGGATATACTGCTGCATCACCTATAGATGATATACCATATACTCAGGGAGGTTGGGCTCCAAGAAACTGGTATTCAGGATATAGAGGTATCAATACACTAAGAAAGTCCTTAGAACAATCAATAAATATTAATGCTGTCAAAACTGTAGAATCAGTCGGAATAAAAACTGTAATGTCATACATGGAAAAAATGGGTATTATAGATGTAGAAAATCCTGAATCTGACAGTATAGTCACTAGGACTGAAAACGAAAGAACTAATGATGAAAACTTATCATCATTGGCATTAGGAGGAATGACTAAGGGATTGACTCCTCTTGAAGTAACAGCAGCCTATGGAGCTATAGCGAATAATGGTGTATATGTTGAGCCTATTGCAGTTACTAGAGTTCTAGATAAAGATGGTAATCTTTTAATAGATAATACACCGAAACAAACAACAGTTGTATCACCTCAAGTAGCCTATATATTAGGTGATATTATGAGAACCACTGTTACGGAAGGTTTAGCCGGTAGAGCTAGGATGTCCAACATGGCTGTGGCTGGTAAAACAGGTACTACACAACATAATGCAGACATTTGGTTTGTAGGCTATACACCTTACTATGTATCCGGTGTATGGATCGGTAATGATTCACCAAAGATAACTCTCAACAAAAGTAGTAGTACTGCGGCACAATTATGGCAACATATCAATACAAAAGTCCATGACGGTTTGGATAGTGTAACTAGTTTTGAAAGGCCTGAGGGAATAGTTTCAGCAAGTGTATGTACCCAGTCTGGAAAACTACCTACACCACTATGTACACAAGATCCTAGACATGTTGTCAGAACAGAGATATTCGCCCAAGGTACTGTTCCAAAAGAATATTGTGATGTCCATGTAGAAGTAATTGTAGATAGTAGTAATGGAAAAATAGCAAATGAATACTGTCCAACAGATAATTTGGAAACTCGAGTATTTATCGAGCGTACTCCACCATATATTCCATCAGAACATAATGGCGTAGTGCCTGCTGATTGGCAATACAATGTACCGACTGAAATATGTGATGAGCATGATGAAAACACATCTATAATCGATGATTTTGAAGATATATTCCAATGGCCATGGTTTGATTGGGGCGATGATGATGACAATGGTAACAATGGTAATGGTAATAATGGTAATGGAAATAATAGAAACAACGGTAATAATGGAAACAATGGTAACAATAATATAATACCATCGGACCCAGAAGATAATAATTAATTATTAATTATAAAAGACTAAGGATCTTCCTTAGTCTTTTGTTTTTGGATTGAATATTACAGCCATTGTATATCCAAATATTATTGCAGCAGCGATTCCACCTGCCCCTGCTTCCAGTCCACCTGAAAATGCTCCTAAAAACCCATCTGCCTTTGCACCTTTTATTGCTCCTTTTGCTAGGGCATAACCAAATCCAAGAATTGGGGTCTTGGCTCCTGCTCCACCAAATTCAACCAATGGCTCATATATACCAAGCGCCCCTAATACAACACCCAATGTAACAAATGAAACTAATATATGACCAGGAGTTAATTTTGTTCTATCTAAAATTACCTGAGCTATAACACATATTCCTCCACCTACAATAAAAGCTTTTATATAATCCATTAATTTCTCACCCTATTCATTATTAATATCTATTGTTATTGCATGACCAATAGAAGGAATTGATTCTCCCTGTTGCGTAATAATAGGAGAATGTAATGCTCCAGTAGACATAAATAATACTCTTTTAAATTTTCCCTTTTTCATTTCCTTTAGTACATATCCATTTAATACAACTGCAGAGCATGCACATCCACTTCCTCCTGCATGTGTATCTTGGGCTCTAGGATTAAATATTTCCACACCACAATCAGTATATACACTTCCTAAGTCATAGCCTTTTTCCTTCATCATATCCATTACTATAGACTTTCCGACAATGCCCAAGTCGCCAGTAATAATTAAATCATAGTCACTAGGTTTAAATCCAGTGTCTTGAAAATGGTTTATCAATGTATCCATGGCTGCAGGAGCCATAGCCGCACCCATATTGGCAGCATCAGTTATACCCGGGTCAATTATTCTACCGGGAGTTACATGAGTGATATATGGACCTGAGCCATAGGATGAAAGAACAGTTGCACCAGCTCCTGTAACAGTCCATTTAGCAGAAAATGTCCTTTGAGCCGCATATTCCAAGGGAAATCTAAATTGTCTTTCAGCTGTAGAAAAATGACTAGATGTAGCACAAACCAATTTATCTGCAAATCCGCCCTCTACTAACATCGCTCCAAGTGATAAAGATTCTGTCATAGTAGAGCAAGCCCCATATAACCCAAAAAATGGTATAGCCAATTCCCTAGCAGAATACCCAGTTGCAACTATTTGATTGAGCAAATCACCAGCTATCAAAAAATCCATATCTTTTAGGCTCAATTCCGCATTATCAACGGCTGATCTTATTGCTTCTTCTTGGAATTTACATTCTGCCTTTTCGAAAGATTCTTGACCCCAAAGATCGTCTTCTATAATCAAATCAAAATAATCTTTTAAGGGACCTTGACCCTCTTTTGGACCCACTATACTGTAGTTACTTAAAATTGTAGGTGGATTTAATAATTTTATAGTTTGATTTCCAATTCTTTTAAGCGCCATATGATCACCTAACCTTTAAATAATATACTTAATAAACCTGCTATAATCGAGCTTCCAATTCCATAAACAAGAACAGGACCAGCAATAATAAACATCTTTGCTGCTACACCAAATATAAAACCTTCTCTTTTAAATTCCATTGCAGGGGCAACAATAGAGTTTGCAAAACCTGTTATAGGTACAGCAGCTCCTGCTCCACCTACCTTACCAATTTTGTCATATACTCCTAAACCAGTTAATAGAGATCCTATAAAAATCATAACTATTGATGTTCCCATACCACATAAATCCTCATTATATCCTTGAGATTCTAAGAAATTAGTTACGCCCTGTGCAATTGTACATATGGCACCCCCAACTAAAAACGCAAGTATCACATTCTTCAAATAGGTGGGTTTTGGTACTTTTTTATCAGCAAACTTTTGATATTCATTATTATTTAAATTCTCCATACTCATCCTCCAATTTTTTTAAATACTAGCCAAAAGTATAATGAACCAGCTACTTTCCCAAATAATAAGGCATAAATTATCAATTTTAAATGTTCTTTCATTCTTAGCTTTTTTGCCAAAACTGGAATTACATTCAACACTTCAGCTAAAGCAGATGAAAAGAGTCCTGTAAATGTTCCAAAAGTAAACCCAATTATGCCAATCATAATATCATTTAGTTTCATATTAAAATCGAAAAAATAGGAAATTGTAAAAGCAATTACACCAAGTATATAAGCATTTTGATATGTTCTTTTATATTTGTGGGTTTTGCTTATATGGGCCAGTCTAGGTATTATTCTTAGCATTGAAATAAAGGCAGCATAAGCACCACCAACTACTAATCCTCCACTTAGTCCTATGAGAATGATCAACAAATTTATCACTTTTATCACTCTTTGTCAGATTTATTTATATCATTTAAAATATAGTCTTCCATTTCTTTATCATAGTTAAAAAGCTCTATTTCCATAGGCCCTGGCTCCTTCTTTCTTCTTAAGTTTTTAGTTAATATTCTGTTAAAGAAAATTATGACCCCCAAACCTAATCCAATTGAATAAGACACATTAAGTACAAGCGGGTTTGAATCATGTTTTCCTGTTAATGTTTCATAAATAATCTCCATTGATGTATCCATTTCAACATCTGTATGAAAATTAGTTATAGTGATGCCTGCACCAAAAAATAACAGTATGAAAATAGATGTAACTTTTAAAGCCTGTAATAACTTATTTATCTTAACTTTATCTTTTATTTCAATTAATACTTCATTTTCTCCAGTAATCTCTATATCTAGATTAGGATCCTTATCAAGTATTTGTTCTATTATATAGATGCTACTAATACTCATCCAGTTCTCTACTTTTTTAGTCTTAGATACGATGTAATTTTCTACTTCAGATTTAATATCTTTATCATTGCAATAAACTTCAGCAATATCCTTAACAGTTATACTATAATTTGTCTCCAAAGCAGCTTTAGGCTTTACAAATAAATAAACCTTTGCTTTATCCATAATAGAAATTACCTCCTATATGATTATCCACGAAGGTAGCCCTTTTTGGAGCTTCTTGATTTGTAGATTTTTCGTTATAATTGAGGATTATATACAATGAAATTAGTATAAGTATTGTTAGAATCATAATTTTTTTACCATGTCTTTGAATTTCCAAAACATCACCTCATCTAATAATAGTATCTACAATAATTGTTATTTCATTCAATTTAAGGTTTAATTATTTAAAAATGAAAATAATGATGGAAAAGCATTTATTATGCCTTTTCCATCATTACTCTCATATCCTCAATTATTCTTTTTTCTATTCTTGACACTTGAACCTGAGATATCCCTAGCTCTTTTGCTACTTCTGTTTGTGTTTTATCCTTATAATATCTAAGAAAAATTACTTGCCTATCCCTTGGCTGCAATTTATTTAATATATCTTTAAGGAAAATATTATCCAATACATCCTCTTGCTCATTAGTATCTAAACTAATTTTATCTATTAAATATAGAGGCTCTCCATCATCTTGGTGAATAACACTGTATAGATACTCAGGCTGATAAGAAGACTCCAAAGCCATAATTATTTCCTCAGGTTCTATACAAATCTCCTCACTAATCTCCTGAATCGTTGGCTCTCTTCCATATTTTTTACTTAAAAGTTCCTCAGCTCTTTTAGCTTGGCCAGCTACTTGTTTTAAAGATCTGCTAACCTTGATTAAGCCATCGTCCCTAAGAAACCTTTTTATTTCACCCATTATCATAGGTACTGCATAAGTTGGAAATTTTACATTAAAGGAGGTATCAAATTTATCTATTGCTTTTAACAAGCCAATACTGCCTATCTGAAACAAATCATCTACCTCATATCCCCTGTTCATAAACCCTCTTAAGACAGATCTAATTAATCCAATATTACTTTCAACCAATTTATTTTTGGCTGCTCTATCACCATTTTGAGACATTTGAATTAACTCCATTGTTTCTTCATGGGATAAAACTCCTTTTGAAACTTCTCCTACACTCATATTCATCTCTCCTTATCTGAGATGTTTTTTATGTGCTTAGTCATTTTTACCATTGTGCCTTTACCATCCAAACTTTCAACAACTAATGAATCCATAAAAGTTTCCATAACTGTAAATCCCATTCCAGATCTTTCAAGATTTGGCTTAGAAGTAAAAAATGGTTCCATTGCTTCCTCTAAGTTATCTATCCCTTTTCCAGAATCACTTACGGTTATTTCAATAGTATTGCCAGATATAGTTGATTCTATAACTATAACTCCTTCGCCATATTCATATCCATGAATTATTGCATTTGTCACAGCCTCTGAAACTGCTGTTTTTATATCTGATAATTCTTCAAGTGTAGGATCAAGCTGTGAAGCAAAGGCTGCTACAACAACCCTTGAGAATGATTCATTATTTGATTTGCTCAGAAACTCTAACTTCATGTGGTTATTTTCCATTGTATTCACCTCTTTAAATATTATTAGTTGCTTCGTCTAATTTTGGATACAATTCAATAATTTTAAGTAAACCTGACATATCAAGAATTCTTTTTATTGTCATATTTTCGCAGGCTATTATTAACTTACCTCTTTTATCCACTGTATTTCTATATCTGCCCATAATAAGCCCTATTCCTGAACTATCCATAAAAGTAAGTTCATTTAAATCCATAATAATATTCGATACACTACTTCCATTATACTGTTTGTCAATTTTTTTTCTTACTTCCTCTGAAGTATGATGATCCAACTCTCCCTTTAATTTTACAATTAAATTGTTATCTAATATCTCCATATTCAAATACAAAAAAATCACCCCTTTTAAATTTCTATTATTTATATTCGATATAGATTTGGATTGTCCTTCAAAGAATTATGACTATTTTTCTCCAAAAATGTAGAAAAGGGTCTAAAAAGACCCTTTCCCATAAATAATTTTATTTATAACTTAAATCTAGTTCATCTTACAAGCATCTACTACCTGTTTTAGTAATATACTTGTAGTCACACTTCCAACTCCACCTGGCACAGGTGTAACCATAGAAATTTTATCATTTACTTTATCCATATCTACATCCCCAGAGATTTTTCCATCACTATCTAAACTCACACCTATATCTATTACAATTGAACTTTCATTAAAATATTTGTCATCTAAGAATTTAGCCCTACCAAGGCCAGTCATGACTATATCGGCATTCTTTGTTATTTCTGATAGATTTTGAGTTCTAGAATGACAAATTGTTACAGTAGCATTTTTTTCTAATAACATCATTGCCAAAGGCTTTCCTACTACCATGGATCTATTAATAACTACAACATTTTTACCCTCTAAAGGTATATCATTATATAATAGTATCTCCATAGCAGCCTTTGGTGTACATGGAGAAAATCCAGTTATATCGCCTTCGAATATTTTTTCTAAATTTAATGGATGCATACAGTCTACATCCTTCGAAGGATTAATAGATATTCTAACCTTTTCTTCATCAATATGTTTAGGTAACGGTCTAAATACTAAAATCCCAGAAACTAAAGTATCATTGTTAAGTTCTTCCATGGCACTTACCAAATCATCTGTATCGATTTTTTCATCTAGTTCAACAATCTTTGTTTTTATACCCAGGGAATCACAATTTTTAATAATACTTTTCTCGTATGAAATATCACTTGGATCATTTCCCACACGAATAATACCAAGCTGTGGAAATTTATCCATTTCCTCAAGTTCTTTTATAGTATTGGTTATTTGAAGCTTTACTCCTTTACTAACCTCAATTCCTTTCAATAATTTCATCATAATTATCCCCCTTCTATTTATTATTTGGTACAATATGAACCATACAATGTTTAATATTACTAAGTTCATTCTCTATTTTATATTGGAGAGACTTTGCTATATCATGACCTTCTTTAACTGATATATTAGAGTCTACAAAAATATCTAAATCTATGTATATCCCATTATTAAATAATCTACTTTTTAAGGATTTAATTCCAGCGACTCCATAGAATTCATTGATTATGATTTCTAAATTATTTATGATTTCATTGGTAATTGCTTCATCTATTGGTCTATCCTTAGATTTGTTATATAAATCCGAGCCAACTCTTATTACAATAATAGATACAACTATACTTGCTATTGCATCAAGAGGAGCTAGTCCAGATTTAGAGCTTAATATTGCAATAAATGTAACAATCGATGAAAAAGCATCTTCCCTATGATGCCATGCATCAGCTTCCATAGATAAGGATTTAATTTTTCTAGAAATTTTAATAGTATACCAATACATTAGCTCCTTTACTATTATGGAAATTAGGGCTGCAACCAATGCAATGGTATTTGGTCTTGTAATCTTTTCAAATATTAAAAGTTTAAGGCTATCATATACTACAAATAGACCCATAATTATCATTATAATGCCAAATAATTTTTTAAAAAGTAATTCATATTTTTTATGTATTGAATTTTGATCATTGGCTTCTTTTGTGGAAATATCAAATCCTACTAATACTAATATTGTTGTAAATACATCAGAAAAGGTATGCATACTATCTGCAATCATAGCATTACTACGCCCTGCAACCCCCGCAAATAACTTAAATACACCAAGAATCATATTGATCCCTACGGTTACCCATGATACCTTAGCCCCTAATTTAAAATTCTCCATTTACAACCTCCATATATTCATAACCTATAATGTCTTACTATTAATTATAGTGTTTTTGGTGGGAATATACAAATTAAAATATGGATAAATACTAGATCATATTTTTCTGCTGGAAAAATAGTGATAAAACCACAATAATATACGAATCCTTTGCATTCCTATTAGAAAGATGCTATAATAGTATGTCGAGTAAGTTGTTTGGTCGCGTGCTTTAGGCATGAGGAAAGTCCGTGCTCCATAGAGCAAGATGCTGGATAACGTCCAGTGGGGGCGACCCCAAGGATAGTGCAACAGAGAGATACCGCCTATTTACATAGGTAAGGGTGGAAAGGTGAGGTAAGAGCTCACCAGTGTTTAGGCGACTAAATAGCTATGTAAACCCCATCTGGAGCAAGACCAAAAGGGAACAAAAGAGATAGTTGCTCGCTATCGTTCCAAAGGTAGGTCGCATGAACCTATTGGTAACAATAGGTCTAGATAGATGACCATATAAACAGAACACGGCTTATAGATTTACTCGACTACATATATTAGATATTAATAAAAAGACCTTTTCTTATTAGAAAAGGTCTTTTTATTAATATCTAGGATTCGCTTTATTTAGTTCAAATAAAGATTGAATCATATATAATGTACCATTATATCCTACAAAGGGGGTATGAGGATAGATACTGTATTTTTTAAAATTAGGATTTGCTATTTGCATACTTAGTCTGGAGCTATTTTCTAACTCCAATGTGGATCCATCTGCTAATAATAAATAGGACGGTGTTGATTTTAGATAATTTTCTAACTCCCTCTCACTGATATCAAATTGAATTAAACTTGCCCATTTTTCTGAGATTGATTTTTTTATTGCTTTACATGGTTTATGCTTAACTATAATAGCTTCGACTTTAAGTCCCAGCTCTTCTACTAAATCTGCCAATCCAATAACCACATCATAATCTCCAACTAATATGGTAGATTTATTTTCTACTTCTCTTATCATAAATCTAAAAGTCATTAGATATTTTCTTATTTGGGCTGTTTTTTTATTTATATAGGATTCATTTACTTTTATACCCAAGACTTTTTCTAGCTCTCTTAACCATTTTGTAGTACCTTCTAACCCATAGGGCTTGCCATAATAATATTCTATATTATGGTTTTTCTGAAGGGTTTTAGCTGCTTTTATACCTTCACCCCTTAAAACCAGGTTCATATTTGCATTTGCAGTATTCTCTATTTCATCTATAGATGTATATGCCGTAAAAATAGTATTTACATCAAATCCAAATCCATTTTTCATAAGAGATTTTATTTCTTCAACATCTGATAAGAAGTTAAAAATATCTGCATTATTTCCTATGATATTATAACTATTTTCTATCTTATTTTCTGATTCTTTGACGGCTTCTTTACAGAGCATATCTAGGGTTGTTTCTATACCTAGGGTATGGTCTCCACTATATCCTCCAGTAGTTATGGGGATTAGCTTGGCATTTACTTTAGATTGCATTTCATAGCATATACTATCTATATCTGTACCGATTATTGCTGATATAGAGGATGCCATTATAAATATATATTTAGGATTATGTTGCCCATCTATTTCTAGTATGGCATTTTCCAATCGATCTTGCTTTCCAAAGGAGATATCTGTTTCATTGATATGGGTTGTATATACATTGGCATTATGGTCTGCATTTAATTGCATAAGGCCTTCAATGGCAAAGTGCGTCGTACCTGCTGGACCAAATTCAATTATATAAGCATCTTTAATAGTACTCAGTGTCCATATGGTCCCCATTCTATCTGATGGTGTTGGAAAAAATTTATAAAAGTCCATGTTTCATACCTCCCTTTGCTGCCATTTTCTTCATTTTATCTTTCATTTCTTCGTGTTGTTCAAGGGATAATAATATCTTCTTTATGCTATCTATCGGTATTTCATATCCTAATTTTTTAGTTACTTCATCCAATGTTATCTGGATTATATTTCTCTTTGCAAGGTTCATAGGATTCTCATGTCCTAAATAGAAATTCGGCTTACACTGATCATATATAGATTGCATCGGTGCTATATTGGCTATTCTACTGATATATGGATTGTGACCATGTCTTTTTATCTCCTCCATATAGATGGAATCATTTTCATATAGATCCCTAACCTGTACTAAAATTGGCTCCATTCCTAAATCGCATAGAAAACTGCTTATTTCAAATGCCATCATAGGAGTATTACCATAGATAAAGGTTTTGCCCTTCAGAATTTTTCTTGCTTCTTCCATTAGAGAATTTAGCTCAGCTTCCTTTTCATTCAGCTTTGAAAGCAACTTTATATTTAAAAATTCTTCAATTTTTTTGTAGCTATTTCTTATTCTATCTATGGATAGATGTTTGTCAAAATATACATAGGGAATATTAAAGATATCTTCCATCTTCTTTGCCATTGGTAGTGCTACAAAATCTGTAACTATATTTAATTTTGCCCTTGGTGCAAATCTTAACTCTTCTATTGTGGTCTTTGATGGTATAACAGAATTAATATGGATTCCCTCATCTATTAGAAGTTTCATAAGTTCTGTATTCTCTATGCCATGCTGTCTATGCCCTAGGATATTTATACTATTATTATCTATGTCGCATTTCTCCATTACTGTAACCAGTTGTTCCAGTGATCTTTCCATTCCTGGAATATGGCTATTACATTTAAAATGCTCTGTAGGTACTACTAATAATTTAGCATTTACTTCATCCTGGATAGATTCTTTTAATCCTACAAAGTCTTCTCCTATTAATTCTAATACACATGTGGATACTAGCATAATTGCTTTAGGATTGATTGTCCTGTCTATTTCAAATATCACTTCTTTTATTTTATCCTCGCATCCAAAGGTAATATCATGCTTGTTGGTTACTACTGAATAAAAATTATCCTTACCATATTGTCTTTGATATGCAAAATCCTTAGCATAATAAGTACATTCCTGAGTTCCCGCTACTACTACCACCAAATCCTCTATAAATGATGCAATCATTGCTACTCCAAATAATGGACAGTGAGTGCCAGGAAATATTGCATGGGATAAGGCTTTTATATCGTCATTTTCTTTTATATCATTAAGTCTAGATAATCTATCTAAATCAAATTGCTTCATCGGTGCACCTCGTTTCACAAGTTTTACATACACCTACTGGGTGTATGATCATTTCATCTTTTAATATATCTTTTCTTATACAAACCTCTACATTATATACTTCTTTTATTAAATCCACGGTCAATACCTTTGATGGATTTCCTTCCACTACTAAATCTCCATCTTTGATTACTACTACCCTATGACTATACTTGGCAGCTTGTCCTAGATCATGTAGCACCATTATTACAGTTAGCCCTAATTCTTCATTTAGAGACTTTACAAGCTCCATTACTTCCAACTGATGACATATATCTAGATAAGTAGTTGGTTCATCAAGAAGTAGTATCTTAGGTCTCTGAGCCAAAGCCATGGCGATCCATACTCTTTGTCTCTCTCCTCCTGATAGTTCTATTACTTTCTTATCTTTAAATCCATGTAGTGAAGTCTTATCTATTGCCCATTGGATGATATCTTCATCTTCTTTGGTTTTTAATTCGTACCATTTTTTATGAGGCATTCTTCCGTAATAAATAAGTTCTTTTACGCTTATATCTTCTGGGCTTCTATTATGCTGTGATAGACTGGACATCTTCTGTGCAATCTTTTTTATATTTATATGACTAATATCTTCTTTTTCTAAAAAAATTGCCCCATTTTTTTGTTTAAGCAATCTAGATATGGTTTTTAGAATAGTAGATTTTCCTGAGCCATTTGGTCCTATAATGGATACCATTTCACCTTCTCTTACATTGAAGGAAAAGTCTTTGATCACTATCTTTTCTTCATAAGCTATCTTTAAATTCTTTGCTTCTATCATGCTTTTCCCCTCCTTAATAGGTATAGAAAGAATGGTCCTCCAACAACTGCCATAATAACTCCTACTGGTAGCTCTATCGGTCTAGCTATGGTTCGCGCAAAAGTATCTCCTAGTAGTAGCAGCCCACTTCCTAGTATCACGCTAAATGGAAGTAAATACTTATAATCAGATCCTACGATTAATCTTGCAATATGAGGAACTATTAGCCCTACAAAACCTACTACCCCAACGATAGATGTGGATATTGCAGCTAAAAATACTGCAACCAAAGAAATAAAAAGTCTATATTTATTAGTATCTACTCCAAGGTTTGAGGACATCTCGTCACCTAGTTGAAGTATATTTGCCTTTCTAATACAAAACATTGCCACAATCAAACCAATAACACTATATGTACATAATAATCTTACATCCTCCCATGTTTTACCGGCGATACTTCCGTTAACCCACATCAATACTCCTTGGATTCTATCACTATATAAAATTGATAATAAGGAAGTTCCACCGCCTAGGATTGCATTGACCGCTACCCCTGCTAATATAATCCTCACAGGTTTGATTCCATTTTTCCATGCTAGGGTATACACTAGAGCACAGGCTACAGCACCACCTAAAAATGCTACTATTGGCACTAAATAAGTATATTGGGGAAATAGAAGCATTATAATAATCGCTGCTAGACTTGCCCCAGAAGAAACCCCAGTTAAACCAGGGTCTGCCAATGGATTTTGCATAACTGCTTGTAATAGTGCTCCAGCTACTGCCAGGTTCGCTCCTACTATGGTTGCAACAACAATTCTAGGTAATCTTATGTTCAAGATTATATTTTTATCTGAGGTCATTTCTGTGCTTAATAAAGCATCTAATATTTTAGAAAAGCTATACTCTACACTTCCTAGTCTTATTGCCAACAATACAACAAACATAAGAATAATTAGTGAAAAAAATATATAAATATGTTTGTTTTTATTTAAAGATTTAATCATTTTTGATTCTCCTAGTTATATAATATTTCTGCCATATTCTCCAAAGCACTCATAACCCTCATATTTGCTGTAACTCCAAAGTGATCTGGATCTAAGTCAAATACATTATCATTTTTAACAGCGTCAAGATTCGTCCAGAATCCCTTTGAAAACTCTTCTTCAAAGGCCTTTCTACTTAATTCAGGCGATACATGGGTTAATCTTAAAATAATATCTGGATTCATATCTGCTATGGTTTCCAAACTAAATGGTAGGTAAGGCATTGGTTTACCCTGTGCTAAATCACTTGCCACGTTAGTTCCACCTAATTTCTCTACTAAGTTTCCAGTATATGAATTCGGAGTTGCTATCATAAAACTTTCAGGTGTCCCAAATAATACTAAGACATTAGGTGATTCCTTACCGGCAACAGAATCCATAATTCTCTTTTCTTTAGCCCTCATTTCACTTATAATTTCATTTGCTTTATCTTCTTTTCCTAAGTACTGTCCTACATTTTCTATATTTGTAAATATATTTTCATAGGAGTTGTTACTTAAATATAGCATCTCAAAATCGCTACCTTTAAACAATTCTTCTAAAGCTTCCTCTTGTGAAGCATCTGTTATATACACTTCAGGTTCTAATGAAGTCACTATTTCTAAATCTGGCTTCATAGGTGAACCTATTTTAGCTGTATTATCATATCTTGCTGGTAATCCTTTTTCACTAGTTAATACTCCAACAGGATTTACATCAAATAAATCCAATAATTCAGCAGACATTAGTGTACCTGCTATTATTCTTTTATCTTCCATACCCTCAACTTCATTTTCTTGTATATCATCTTCTTTTTCCACATCATTTTCTATTACTGCATCCACATCATTGTCTTTATCAGGCCCTCCACTACTACAAGCTACCAAACTTACCATAAGACTTAAAATTAATAATATTAATAAAGATTTTCTTTTCATTTTATTCCTCCATTATTTTCTTAGCTAAATCTAAATAAATCTTTGACATATCTGAGTCGATGAATCCTTCTATTACAGTTTGTCCACTATTTTCGGCCTCTTCGACAATTGGATTCCTCGGTATGTAATGAAATACACTTGTGTCTATTTCCTCACATAATTTATCTACCAATTCTATTTCATTTTCTACGTTTTTGGCATTTAGTATAAGACCCTTTAGCTCTGCATATCCCCTTGATTTAAATTGCATTACAGCACGAGATATATTGGATGCTGCATACATACTCATCATCTCACCTGATGTCACAATATAGACCTCATTTGCATATTGATTTCTAATAGGCATAGCAAATCCGCCACAAACCACATCGCCTAAAACATCATAAATAACGATATCTGGTTTGTAGTTTTCAAAAGCTTCTAGTTCTTCTAGTTTTTCAAAAGCAGTGATTATTCCTCTACCAGCACAACCAATTCCAGGTGTAGGTCCTCCCGCCTCCACACATAGGACACCATTATAGCCTTCAAATACGATATCTTCCAAGTCAATATCATCTCCCATGTCTCTTAGAACATTTAGTACTGTTGGTATAAAGTTACCACCCATTAGAGTTTTTGTTGAATCTGCCTTAGGATCACAACCTACCTGCATTACTTTATATCCTAAGTTTGATAAGGCAGCTGAAAGATTTGAAACAGTTGTAGATTTACCAATGCCACCTTTACCATATATTGCAATTTTTTTCATTTAAATTTCTCCTTTTTTTGTTACTATTTACTCCATGTCAAGAAAAATGATAAAAATACGAAGCAATATTCACTCCAGAACCATAAGCGTGTGTTTTTATCTTTTTTCGCTTTGTCACTATTAAATTGACTGTGAATAGTATCCTCTTATAAATTCATCAATATACTTTCCACAAAATTTCTTGCATTGTTAAAGTCTTCCTCATTAGGATGACTTGCTGCATCTTGGTGTCTCTTTAGTCGTTCTGGTGTCATTTTATGTACCTTGCCTTCTCCGCCTTTCATGAACATTTCAGTGATCTTAGGATTGATCTTACCTTGACAAAGGAAGTTTCCTAAAACTTCATTGTTCTTTTCTAATATATTGGTTGTATTTTCCTTTGTCTCATTTGCATGGTCTGAGTCAGGATATGCCCCCAATGTACCAAATGTAATTATCTTTTTATCTTTAAAGGTTTCCATAAACTCTACCATCTCCTTATTGGGATTGGCCCTATCTACCCAATAACCTAAAACCAAAAGTTCATCTTCTAATCCATGATCTAATTCTTTTAAATCATATATATCTGTACCTTTCGGCATAATTTGTAAAATTTCTTCTGCAACCTTCTTTGTATTTCCAGTTAGTGAAGAAAACACTATACTCATCTTCATAAATTCTTCCTCCTTATTGATAATGATTATCATTCTCAATAAGTATCATACCTTAAATAATTAATCTTTTCTCTTACTATATTTCGGTATTTATAAATATATTTTGTTATATTCATTTTTTATTAAAAATATGTTATTATATAATCTAATTGATAATGGTTTTCATTTAAGGGAGTGATTAAAATTGTTTAGTAAAGACATAGGCGTCCTTTCCTATCCTAAGCCTAATATAGATGAGTATCATGGTACTTATGAATTTGAAATTGCTATTGTAGAAAATATTCTAAACGGAGAAGTGGAGAAAGCCTTAAAATTATACGAGGATTTTATTAGGAAGAATACTATTTATAATATTTTAGACAGTAAGAATATCGCATATTTAAAAAGTTATATAGTATCTATTTCTCTATTGATTTGTCATGGTGTGATTAAAAAAGGAGTTTCTACATATAGTGTAAAGGCAAAATATCATGCCTTTTCTAAATTAATAGAAAGAGCTAATTCCGAAGTAGAGCTTATTAAAATTGGGAAAATGATGATTAAAGCATATTCAACCCAATTAATGCATAATAAAAATTCTGTAGATAGTATTTGTATAAGGAAAGCTATTGATTATATCCATGATAATCTAGGCGAGGATATTAGTTTAGATATGGTATCAGACCATGTTAATTTAAGTAGGTGTTATTTTTGTACTAAATTTAAAATGGAGACTAATATGAACTTTAGTACTTATATAACCCATACTCGAATTGAAAAAAGTAAATAACTTCTAGCTAATTCTGACAAATCCATTCTTGATATTGCCATATTAGTAGGGTTTAATAGCCAAAGTTACTTTACTCATCAATTTAAGAAGCAAACTGGAATTTCACCTACTTCTTTTAGAGACGGAAATTCCGATTATATATTTAAATAATAAAAGCACAATACATCTTATAAACATAAGATATACTGTGCTTTTTAAGACTATTTATATTTGACACTCTATTAATTCTCCATATAGTATAAGAGTCTACCGCATGAATCACAATAAATTATTTCAGTTTGTTTCTTTATATCTACCATGAGATATGTAGGAATTCTTACATTACATCCTCCACATATATCATCATTTACTGTGACAATTCCTTTACCTCTCTTTGTCCTTGTTGTATCGTATCTTTTAAGTATTTTACCATCTATTTTAGGTAAGACTTTATCTTTTTCTTGTTCAGCTATATGGATTTCCGCTCTTAATTTCTGGACTAATTCATTAAATTGCTTTTCTGTAATTTCTATATCACCTTTTAATTTCTCGTAATCATTTCTTATAGCTCCATAGTTCTCTTCTAAGACTTCATTATCATCTATTAGTTTTAGAATCTTTGATTCTACCTCATCGATTAACTCAAAAGTCTTTTCTTTATCCATGCTTAATTGTTCCAATTGTTTTATATCCGATATTTCTCCACTATATAGATCTTCTTCTAGTTTCATTTTTGTGTAATCATATTCTTTCAATAATCTTTCAAATTTTGATGTCGATTTATTATTTTCTAATATTCTTTCTCTTACATGGTTAATATTAGAATCTAATTCCACCATTCTTTTATTCATGTTTTTAAGACGATTGGAATTTTCTAATTTTGAAAGGTCTACTTTGCATTCATCTATAATACCATTATACTTCTCTAACTCCCAGACTAATTTTAATTGCTTCATATTACTACCTCCATATTCTTAGTATATAAATTGAGGTACACTTGACTCCATTAAAACTTCTATTTCTATTTTGTTATTTAGATTTTTTTCTAGATAATCTTTTATAGTTGGCAATATTATTTTTTCTGTATTGAAATGTCCTGCATCTACTATTGTAAGACCTAGTTGGTATCCAAGCTCCGCATCATGATACTTTATATCTCCTGTAATATAGATATCTGCCCCCTGCTTGTACGCATCTTTGATAAAATCACTACCACTTCCTCCACAAACAGCGACTTTTTCTATATCATCCTTTTTATCCCCATATACAATCAGATGGGAAGCATCCAGGTTAGCCTTGATTATATCTAGGTATTTATTGAGTTCAATCCTATCTACAAAACCTACTCTTCCATATCCAATTTTATTTTCCGGGAAATCTTCTTTGGTTACAATTGTTACTGGTGATGTATCCTTTAATCCTAGAACTTCAGCTAATTTATCATTAACACCACCTTCAGCCAAATCTAGGTTACTATGGGCATTATATACTACTATATCATTTTTAATAACTTGGGAAATAATATTGCCAGTATAGTCCATTGTTGTTAAATTCTTAAGTGGCTTAAATATTATTGGGTGATGTGTAATGATCATTTGGAACTTTTCTTCTATGGCTTTATTCAATACATCTTCATCTAAATCCAATGCTATAAGGATTTTGCTAACTTCTATATCTGGATTACCTATTTGGAACCCAGTATTGTCCCAGCTATCTATCAACTTTTTAGGTACCCATTTTTCTAAGATTTTAATAATATCATTTGCTATCAATTTCCTTTTCCACCTCCTTATATTCTTCTAAAATTCTATTCAGCTCTTCATATCTGGATTTTGTATTATTAGAATCATTATTGCCTAGTTTAGATATAATTTCTTTTATTTCATTTTTTTTATGTTCAAGAAACTTCTTTAACAGTGGGTGATTATTTTCTATTAATTTAAGACCTATTTCGTAATAAATATCCCTTTGGATATTACTTTTTCCTCGTTTGGCATATATAATTTCATAAAACTTCCTGCCCTCTTTTGCCAAGCTTTCATCTACTATAATATAGCCATTGTTGGTCAAATACTGTCTTAGTTCTTTACTGGCAACCATAGGCTGGAAAATGAAGTTCTCTATTGTATTTGATATTTCTTTATTATTCTCCAATATTTTACTAATAAGAATGCCACCCATTCCAGCAATGATAACCGTATCTACTTCGTTGGGTTTTAATACATCTAGACCATCACCTAATTTGGGATATTTTTTATCATTAAGTTCTAGATCATTGACATATTCAATAGTTTTATCTAAGGAGCCAGCACTAATATCAGAGGCTATTACTTTTTTACTAATATTATTTTGAATTAAATAAACAGGAATATATCCATGATCTGTCCCTATATCCGCAACAGATGAGCCCTTCGGTACAAAATTTACAATTTCTAATAGTCTATTTGATAACTCCAAGAAAAATACCTCCTCCAATTGGACATGATTAAAGATTCGCATAAATATGCGAATCTTTTATTCAAGAAAATCCTTTAATTTTTTACTTCTGCTTGGATGTCTTAGCTTCCTTAAAGCTTTAGCTTCAATTTGTCTAATTCTCTCCCTAGTAACATCAAATTCTTTACCTACCTCTTCAAGGGTTCTTGCTCTGCCATCATCTAGACCAAATCTCAATCTTAGGACTTTTTGCTCCCTTGGAGTTAAGGTATCAAGCACATCAATTAATTGCTCTCTTAACATAGTAAAAGTGGCAGCATCAGCTGGTGCTAGTACATCCTCATCAGGAATAAAATCACCTAAGTGACTGTCTTCTTCCTCTCCAATTGGTGTTTCTAAGGATACTGGCTCTTGAGCAATTTTCATTATTTCTCTAACTCTTTCAACATCTAAGTCCATTTCTTTACCTATTTCTTCAGGGGTTGGATCTCTGCCTAGTTCTTGAACTAATTGTCTTTGCACCCTGACTAATTTGTTTATGGTTTCAACCATATGAACAGGTATTCTAATAGTTCGTGCCTGATCGGCTATGGCCCTTGTAATGGCTTGCCTAATCCACCAAGTAGCATAGGTAGAAAATTTAAATCCTTTTCTGTACTCAAACTTTTCAACAGCCTTCATAAGACCTAAATTTCCCTCTTGGATTAAGTCCAAGAACAGCATACCTCTACCAACATATCTTTTAGCTATACTAACAACTAGCCTAAGATTTGCCTCAGCTAGCTTTTTCTTGGCGATTTCGTCTCCTTCTTCCATCCTTTTAGCCAACTCAACTTCTTCATTTCCTGTAAGTAGAGGAATCTTACCTATTTCTTTTAAATACATTCTTACAGGGTCATCTACATTAACCCCTTTAGGTACTGAAAGATCATCTTTCTTGCTTTCTTCAATCACATCATCAACTACATCATCATCTAGATCCTTATCTAAATCATCATCCAATAGTAGTTCTTCTTCTTTTTCACCTGATACTTCAATACCCATATCCTCTAATCTTTGGTAAATATCATCGACTTCATCACTGCTTAAATCAATTTCTTCTAAGGTATCCATAACTTCTTTATATGTTAAAATACCGGTTTTCTTCCCTTTAGCAATCAATTTTTTTATTTGGTCTTGTTTTTCTTTTAATTTAGCTTCATTATCCTTCGTGTTCTGAGCCAATTGTGCTACCTCCCTCACTCGTGCCTGATTATATTAATTTCATTATTTAACTTGGTCAGTTCCATACAGTAATTGATAAACATTTCATTTTCTTCATTATTTCTGTTATCTTTTTTTTCTAATATTGATATCTTATCAATTATTTCTTTTCTTTTTACCTCTAATTTATTATAAATCAAAGTATTGATTAAATCCTTGATTATCTGCTCTATCTTCGTTGATTGGTAATTAATATTATTCATTTTTAATGTGTTCAACATCTCATTGTCTGATGTTTCTTTAGAATAGATTTCTACAATACTATCAATGTCTATTGTAGTTTTGTCCAAATATTGATTTTTTATAATTTCATATATTTTTTTATATTCATTACTTGAAAAATCCTCCAATTCTAAGGAATCATTGATTAAGTGAAAATAATCTTTGTCTTCTATCATAAGTAAAAGTAAGTCTACTTCCGCCTTTAGATTTCCAGAAGTAATTTTTGCTTTTACTGGACTAATATTAGGTTTTTGACCTTTAAACTTATCATTAGGCCTATTATTGTATTTTTTACTTTTAACTTCTGCCTCTATTGCCTCTACAGATATACCTGTATCCCCTGAGATTTTTTTTATGAAAGCATCTTGTTCTACAGGGCTTTTAAGGGATTTAATAATTTTAGATACTTCTAATGTAAACTGTATCTTATCTTCTATTGAATCCAAATTGTATTTAGTTTTGGCAATATTAATCTTATAGTCAATATGGTTTAAAGATTTTACAAATAGTTTGTTAAACTCTATATTACCCATTTTCTTTATATAATCATCAGGATCCATACCATTTGGTAGCAATATAATTCTTGGTTTTACGTCGGCTTCAATTAAAATATCAATTGCTCTTAGGGTTGCCTTCGTACCAGCAGTATCTGAATCATAACATATATAAATCTCCTCGCCATATCTCTTTAAAAGCTTGGCTTGTCTTTCAGTTAAAGCTGTACCCAAACTAGCCACTGCATAATTTACTCCACTGGAAAACAAAGATATTACATCCATGTATCCTTCAACTAAAAGAATCTTTTTTTTATCTGAATATTTACTGACTAAATTCAATCCATAAAGATGGTTACCTTTATTAAAAATTATACTATCACTTGAGTTTAAGTATTTTGGTACAGAATCATTCATAACTCTACCACCAAAACCTATTACCCTAGATCTTATATCTATTATTGGGAATATTATTCTATCTCTAAACTTATCATAGTATCCAGTATTCCCACTTTTCTTACCAATCAATCCAATCTTTGCAATTTCTTCACTTTTAAAGCCTTTATTTAGCAAATGATTGTGCAAACTATTCCAGCTATCATGAGCATATCCTAAACCAAACTGCCTCATAGTCTTTAAATCAATTTGTCTTCTACTTAAATATTCTAATGATTTTTGACTATTTCCTAGATTGTCTAAGAAAAATCTAGCTGTTTCTTTATTAATATTATATAATCTTTCCTTTTCGCTAACAAATTTATGATCTATTTTCTTTTCTTCAATTTGGATATTATACTTGTCCGCAAGTAGCTTAATTGCATCAACAAAATCCAAGTTCTCTTTTTTCATAATAAATCCTATACTATCCCCACCTTCACCACAACCAAAACAACGGAAATATTGTTTTGATTCTGATACAGTAAAAGATGGCGTCTTCTCATTATGAAAAGGACAAAGACCGACAAAATTCGAGCCGGATTTCTTTAATTGTATATAGCCTGAAATTATATCGACTATATCACTACTTTCTTTGACTTTATCAATTATCTCATCATTAATGTAAGTTGTCATATTATCACCTATTTATTCACCTACCAATAGTTTATTTACTCATTTAATAGTATTCGACATAAAATACGAAAATCCTTCTTTTTGATTAAAATTTTTCCCAACCTTTTGGTAGGAAAATATTGGTAAATAAACTTAATACATATCTATCAGTCATTCCTGCTATATAATCACAAATTCTATCTTCTATGGTTGTCTCTACAAATTTAGAAGACTGGTATTCCAAGGGAAGTTTATCTATATTCACTAAATAATAATTAAATAATTCCCTTATTATATATTCTGCCTTGTCGTCCTCAATCTTGGCTTTACTATTTAAATATACATTGTCAAACATAAATGTTCTTAACTTCCCAGTTTTACTACCTATTTCTTCACTCAATGAAATAGTATTTTTATCAAAACTATTATTTATTATGTCTAAAATCATTGTATTAATTCTTTCTCCATGGGTATTTCCTAAGACTTCTACACAATCTTTAGGCAAATCCCTTTCCTGGATTATTCCTGCCCTTATTGCATCATCTATATCATGATTAATATATGCAATTCGATCAGAAATCTTAACTATTTGTCCTTCAAGGGTTGTACTTATATTATACCCAGAATGTTTCATTATACCTTCTCTAACTTCATAAGTCAAATTTAAGCCCACTCTATCATGGTTGTGTTCTAGGAAATCCACTACTCTTAAACTTTGAATATTGTGCTTAAAACCATTTGGATGAAGACTATCAAGTACTCTTTCTCCAGTATGCCCAAAAGGGGTATGTCCTAAATCATGTCCCAGGGAAATTGCCTCAACTAAGTCCTCATTTAAGCGTAGGGCCATAGCTATAGTTCGACTGATTTGTGCCACTTCAAGGGTATGAGTAAGTCTTGTTCTAAAATGATCAGCCTCTGGTGAAACAAATACTTGGGTTTTATGTTTTAGTCTTCTGAAAGCTTTGGAATGAATAATTCGATCTCTATCTCTTTGAAAATCAGTACGTATGTCACATTTTTTCTCAGCAAATTTTCTACCTTTTGAATTAGCACTGAGTGTTGCATAAGTAGATAATATCTCTTTTTCTAATCTTTCTGTTTGTAATCTAATAATCATATTTCCAACCCCATTTCAAATAAATAGATATTATGGTGGTTCTTATTATTATATATACAACATAAGTTTAAAAAGTCCTTCTTTATTAAAAAAATATTTTCATATTCCCTCAGTTACGCATCACAAATTTATACGCTCGCTATCGCTCACATAAATTTGCCCCTCCAGGACTCCATATTTTATTTCTAGGTCGTACATTAATGTTGGAGCTCATTGTGTTAGGTCATAAAAAAGAAGTGTTCTTCAACACTTCTTTTTCATCTATTTGGAAAATTGTTTTTTACATGCTCCATAATTATACTTGCTGTTTCCTCTATTGCCCTGTATGATACGTCTATGACTATACACCCTAATTTCTCCATTATTTCTTTTGAATAATTAAGTTCTTGATTGATTCTTTCTACATTTGCATAATTTGCCGTAAAATCAAGTCCAAGGGATTTTAGTCTTTCTTTTCTTATTTCATTTAATTTTAATGGATTAGCTACTAATCCTATGACCCTATTTTTATCTTTTTCAAACAGTTCTGCTGGTGGTGGTACTTCAGGAACCAAAGGTATGTTAGCCACTTTTAAATATTTATTGGCTAAATACATACTTAAAGGGGTTTTAGATGTTCTTGATATTCCAACCAGGCATATATCTGATTTAACTACTCCCCTAGGGTCTTTTCCGTCATCATACTTAACAGCAAATTCAACTGCTTCTACTTTTTTATAGTAGTTTTC
Organism: Tissierella sp.; assembly: GCA_012735585.1. GTDB lineage: Bacteria > Bacillota > Clostridia > Tissierellales > Tissierellaceae > JAAYTL01. The sequence continues at coordinate 37,921 of JAAYGX010000108.1, read as the reverse complement.
ATCTAGTCTTCTGATTATTCCTGATTCTCTTTTTGGTTCAAATCCTAGTTGCTTCTCTAAGGCTTCCATAGGAGGTGTCATCACATCAATCGTAGGGATATCATATTCTATTCCTTTGCTAATGATATAGTCCCTATTACTTTCAGAAACTGTTGTATAGATCACTATGCTTTTTTGCTTTTTTGCATCATCGAAAATATCCTTTATCTGCTCTCTTCCTACTATATAAGGATATCTTTTAATCTCAAAGTTACTAGGAACAAATTGTTTTACTGCAGCTTTTGCTATTAATTCCCCAGTTTCCCCTATGGAATCTGACATAACATAAATAGTAATTTGCGGATCCATTATATCCCCCCTAATTATTATCGCCTAGTTCTACGAATAATCTAGTAATATTGGTTTTAGTAATCCTTCCGATAACTTTATACTCTTTATTACTCTCATCTACCTCTTCAACAACTGGCAAACTATCAATTTCATGCTCAATTAGTTTTTTTGCCGCGCTTAATAAGCTATCCTTAGGCTTTACAGATATGATGTTTGGCATTCTAGTCATTATAACTCCAACAGGAACTTTATGTAGATCGGTCCCACCCATTGCAGTTCTTATAATGTCTTTTCTTGAAATTACCCCAGATAATATTCCATTATCTGTAATATATATTGACCCAACATTCTCTAAAAACATAAATACTATGGCATCATAGATGGAAATAGACTCATCTAAAACAACTGGAACTGATTTTACATCATCAACTAATATACTGCCAATCTTATCAGATACAATACCTAGTCCGGTTTTGCCGGTGAAAAAATATCCAACCCTTGGTCTAGCATCTAGTATCCCTGACATAGTCAATATGGATAAATCTGGTCTAATGGTTGATCTTGTTAGATTTAGTTCACTTGCTATAGCCTCACCTGTGATAGGTTGATTCTTCTTTACAATATCTATGATTCTTTCTTGCCTTTCACTGAGCTGTATATCAATCACCACCTATCTTAAGATATTACTATTTATTTACAATTTTAGATAAGTCGCAAACAAGCATCATTGTATCATATATCTTTCTTAACAAGCCTAGTCTATTATTTCTTAAAGCTTCATCATCAACCATAACCATTACATTATCAAGAAAATTATCTATAGGTCCTTTTAAAGTAACAATAGTATCTAAAGCCTTATCATACTCTTTCTTTTCGATTAAGCCTAAAACTCTCTCCTCAATATTGTTGTAGCTATCATATAGATGTATACCCTCTTCTGTCAATAAATCTCTCATTACTTCACTAGAATCAGTATTCAATGCTAATGTGGAAACCCTATTAAATACTAATAAAACTTCAGATAAGTCTTCGTTCATTAACCATTCATTAATCTTTTCAGCCTTTATCTTCATATCATATATATCATCTGTTTCAGAACTTAGCACTGCTTCAATTATATCATATCTAATCTTCATATCAGAGAACATGGATTTGATTCTCCCCATAAAGAAGTTGTTAATCTCTGATTTTACCTTATTATAGTCAAATGCTAAACCCATTTCATCTGCATAAATATATAATGCAAAGTCAACTAGCTCACTTAAGGAAATGTTTAATTTTTTATCTAAAATAATATTGATAATCCCTAATGCGCTTCTTCTAAGACCAAATGGATCTTGTGATCCTGTAGGTTGTATATTGATTGCAAATAACCCTACTATAGAATCTAATTTATCAGCAATACTTAAAATGGCTCCTGCGGTAGTTGTAGGTAGTTTATCTCCAGAAAATCTTGGTAAATACTGCTCAAATATTGCTAAACTAACAATTTCATTTTCTTCTGAAATCGTGGCATATTCCATACCTAACTTACCTTGTAGTTCAGTAAACTCTGTAACCATCTTTGTAACTAAATCAGCTTTAGCAAGATAGGATGCTCTTTGAAGGTTTTTTTCAGTTTCTTCACCAATTTCTAAATAGCCACCGATTTTTTCTGACAATTTTTGTATTCTAATTGTCTTGTCATATAGGGTACCTAATTTTTCTTGGAAAACTATATCCTTTAGTCTATCTACATAATCCTCTAAAGGTTTACTGATATCATCTTCATAGAAGAATTTTGCATCTTCTAATCTAGCACCAAGGACTTTTTCGTTTCCTTTTGCAACTGTATCTATATATTCATCATTACCATTTCTAATGGTGATAAAATACGGTAATAATCTATTTTTATCATCTACAACAGGAAAATATCTTTGATGTTCCTTCATCGGTGTAACTACTACATCCTTTGGTAGGTTTAGATATTCATCCTTAATTCTTCCTATTAAAGGTGTTGGATATTCCACTAGATTCGTTACTTCATCAAGAAGATCTTCATCCTGGATTAGCTTTCCACCTTTTTCTTTAGCAAGTCTTTCTGCACCATATTTAATGATTTCTTTTCTTTCCTCTTGATTAACCAATACATAGTTTTCTTTTAATAAATCCATATATGAATCTACGCTATGTATTTCAACTGATTTTTGTCCTAAGAATCTATGGCCCTTTGTTGTATTAGATACAGGTATTCCCTCTAAATCAAATTTTACTATTTTATCATCTAATAAAGATACGATCCATCTAATAGGCCTAGCAAATCTGATGTTTTTGCCACCCCATCTCATGGACTTTGGAAAATTAATAGATTTGATTATATCTGGCACTACTTGAGAGATAATGTCCTCCGTACTTTGTCCCTTTTTAAGTACCTTAGCATATACATATTCTTCACCATTTTTTTCTAAAGTAAATATATCTTTTAGTTCTACATTTTGACCTCTCATAAATCCTAAAAGCGCTTTTGAAGGGTTGCCATCTTCGTCAAATGATATTTTCTTTGATGGTCCTTTAACATCTTCTGAAAGATCTTCTTGACCTTCATCTAAGCCAGTAATTATGGTTGTCAATCTTCTAGGGGTTGAATATACTTTAATTTCATCGAAATTTAATCTTTGATTTTCTAAAGTTGAAGAAAATTTATCATTTAACTGTTTTAAAGTATCTTTAACATACTTCGCTGGAAGTTCTTCTACTCCAATTTCTAGTAAATAACTCTTAGTCATTTGATACACCTTCTCTCTTTAATAGGGGAAATCCCATTTCTTTTCTCTGTTCTACATATGATGCAGCAACATTTCTTGCTAAACTTCTAACTCGACCTATATAATTTGTCCTCTCAGACACTGATATAGCTCCCCTAGCATCTAGGATATTAAATGTATGTGAACATTTTAATACATATTCATAACTAGGTAAAACCAGTTTATCTTCTAAGGCTTTTTTGGCTTCTTCTTCATAGGTGTTGAATAAGCCTCTTAATACTTCAATATCAGCTTTTTCAAAACTGTAAACTGATTGTTCATATTCTGCCTTATTAAAAATATCGCCATAGGTAATATCTTTGTTCCATTTGATATCAAATATATTATCAACATCTTGTAAGTACATTGCTATTCTTTCTAAACCGTAGGTTATTTCACCTGATTCTAGTTCACAGTTGATACTACCCACTTGTTGGAAGTAAGTAAATTGTGTGATTTCCATACCATCTAGCCACACTTCCCATCCTAAGCCCCATGCTCCCAGGGTTGGTGCCTCCCAATTATCCTCAACAAATCTTATATCATGCTTAAGTGGATCGATTCCAATAGCTCTTAAGCTATCTAAGTAAAGATCTTGAATATCTTCAGCCGAAGGTTTTAATATAACTTGTAGCTGATGATGCTGATATACCCTGTTTGGATTTTCTCCATATCTGGCATCGGCAGGTCTTCTTGATGGTTCAACATATACAACCTTCCAAGGTTCTGGACCTAAAGCCCTTAAAAATGTATGGGGATTCATAGTCCCTGCGCCCTTCTCTATATCATATGGTTCTAGTATTAGACATCCTTTCTCACCCCAGTAGTTTAGCAATTTCAGCATTAAATCCTGAAAATACATATTAACCCTCCTCAAAATAAAATTGAATGCACAAAAACCCCTCATCCCAAATATAGGGACGAAAGGTTAGTTCCGCGGTTCCACCCTATTTAACACCTTGAAAAGATGTTCACTTTAGTTAAAATACTCAGAAGTTCCTTTCCCGAAATATATTTATATCTAGCTCTCACCTATTCTAGACTCTCTTTTAATAAACATAAATGGTACTTATCTTCATCATCGCATTCCTTATACTTATCTTTAATAATTTAACAAATTATTTATTCGTTGTCAATACATGTCATTCATCAATATTTAGTTTATTTAACTTGAACATGTTTAATGAGTTGAATTCTTTTCTATCAATATTATATAAAATATAATTTTCTATTATGTCATGAACCCTACATAATGTATCCTCAGATACTTCAATATGATCTAAATCTTCTAATCTAGCATACATAAACTTAACCATAGAAGTATATACTTCTTTACTAATCAACTTAGCTGAAAAATCCTTAGGGTAACAATAATTACATATGATACCACCTTGATTATTACTGAATTTATATCCTGAAGACTCTTTATTACCACACATAACACATTCTTCTAAGTAAGGTTTATAACCTAAAAAGGATATATACTTTAACTCAAATGCAACTATTAATTTCAGATAATTATCTTCGATTTGCGATAATAATCTTAGTGTCTTTTCTAGTAATAAAAAAATCTTCTCATTAGGTTCCTCATCTGGCATTGATTTTTCAATTAGCTCAAGTAAATAAAATCCATAGATTACTCTATCCATATTTTCTCTAATATCATAAAAGGAATCAATTATATCAGCTTGATTGATATAATAAAAACTTTTACCCTGGGAAAATTGATATTCATTATAGGAAAAGGGCTGAGTATTTGCTATTAGCGTGGATTTTGGTCTGTTGGCACCTTTGGCCATTACACTAATTTTGCCCATTTTTTTTGTATAAATACTCAATATCTTGCTTGTCTCTTGATACTTAGTTTCCCTTAAGACAATCCCTTCAGTTTTTAACATTTTTATTCACCGCTTATTTATATCCAAAGTATTTAACTTTATTGTCTTTATCTCTCCAATTTTTCTCAACTTTCACCCATAATTGAAGATTGATCTTACTTCCCATCAATTTTTCTATATCTTCCCTAGCACTTTGCCCTATTGATTTAAGCATTTGACCTTTTTTACCAATTATAATTCCCTTATGGGATTCTTTTTCACAATAGATATTAGCAAAAACATCTATAATATCTTTATCATCTCGAGTCTTTACAGCATCTACTCCTACGTAAATACCATGGGGAACTTCCTCGTCAAGATTTAGTAGTGCTTTTTCACGAATGATCTCTGCAATAATAAATCTTTCAGGTTGATCTGTGATCATGTCATCTGGAAAGTACTGTGGCCCTTCTGGCAACATATCTTTCATGGTTGAAATATACTCATCTATATTCGTATCTTCCAAAGCTGATATAGGAATGATTTTTTCAAAAAGATCCATATCCTTATATTTTTCAATCAGTGTTTCTATTTCTTCATCACTTAGTTTGTCACTTTTATTTATTAAAAGAACAATTGGAGTTGAAATATCTTTAAGTTGCCCCAAAATATAATCATCCAATTTACCAATTTTCATACTTTCATCTACCATAAAGGTAATGATATCTACTTCTTCTAATGTACTTCTAGACAATTTAAGCATATATTCACCTAATATGTTTTTAGGCATTTGAATACCTGGTGTGTCTAAAAATACGATCTGAAAATCATCAGCAGTATATACTAATTGTATCTTATTCCTTGTAGTTTGTGGTTTATCTGATATTATGGAAATCTTTTCTCCTATTACTTTGTTTAATAAAGTGGATTTCCCCACATTTGGTCTACCTATTACACTAACAAATCCTGATTTATACATATATTACATCCTTCCTATATTACGCTAGATCTTCTGGACCAAAGCTATTTGGTAGCAGTTCATCTAAAGTATATTCTTTGTAATCATCTTCTGAATTAGCAATAATTACTGTAGCATCTTTACCGAATTCTCTGATTACTTGTCTACACACCCCACATGGAAATGTTGGATCTGCATCCCCAACTACAGCTATTTCTTTTATCTTTGTGCTGCCTTCTGAAATAGCTTTAAATATAGCTGTTCTCTCAGCACACAAAGTAGGAGAATAGGATGCGATCTCTATATTGCAACCAGAGTAGACCTTTCCATCGTCCATCAAAACCGCAGCACCAACACGAAATTTAGAATATGGTACATATGCCTTTTTTTGTGCATCTAAAGCCAATTTAATTAATTCTTTCTTATTCATTATTATCCCCCTAACTCTTCATCAATAATCATATCTACCTTTGGACTTACCATCTGAATCCAGGTAATACCTTTGTTTAAAGATAGTTCTTGTCCATTTTCAGTATAATAAGTAGTTTTACCATTTCTATCATTTTTTACCCATTTAATATCTATACCATAACCATTTGTAAAATAAGTTCCTTTGCCTTCACCAATTAAATCTATTTGAAGTCTACCTACATTATCTATTACCTTAGTATTTGCTTCTTGAACGATTATGTTCTTTGCAAATAATTGGCTATGATCTATTTCATCAATATGATCTTTGCCATCTTTTTGTCTTAGATAAATTTTATTTTCTTCATCATATATGTATTTAGTGGTATTTTTTCCTTTGTAATCTATTAATATATCTTTGGCAACAAACCCATCTAAGTCCTTATCTTCTTCATTAAATACAAATACGGGAGTATCACCTGTCATTCTAAATCCACGTTCTTCTTGAGTATTTCTGATGACTTCCATGCTGGTATAAAGATTATGAGGCATTTTCTTATCATTATTTCTCCAAAACACTTTGTTTGAACTACTTAAGCTGTCGATATCGGCTATCTTATTATTTATTATATCACTTTTAGCCTGTTCACTTCCACCTGCTCTTACATACACTGCATCAAACTCCAATACTTTTGTAACAAAATAAGGTCTTGCACTTCTAATGGAGCCTAAAGATTCAGGATCATTTATTAAATATAATCCCAAATATCTGGTATATGGAGCTTCAACTTGAAACTCATAGATAATCTCAGCATCTTTTAGACCGGCTTGCCATCTAGCACTAGGATGGTTGTCAAACATAACTGCAACCACCCTTCGATTGACCTTTTCTTCATCAGCATATATTCCACTTAATGGAGATGGAACACCTTCAATAAGTGGTTCTTCTGGTTCAATTACTTCTATCATTGGCTCCCCATCCACTTCATCTATTACTACAGGCTCCTCTATGTCGTCTTTACCGCAAGCAACAAGTGCTATTAGAACAAATAATGTAATCAGTATGTATGAAAATTTCTTAGTCATTATTCTTCCCCTTATCCTATGATTTGGAATGCTAAAATTGCTATTATAATTCCTAATACTGCTCCTAAAACCACTTCTATAAAAGTATGGATTTTCCCTTCAACCCTACTCTCAGCAACTAAAAGTGCTAACCCAAATGCAAGTGTAATTACTAAAATGTTCTCCACCAAAAAAGCTATAATACTAGCTATGCAAAATGCAATTGCGGAATGGCCACTTACTGTGCCACCTTGAAAGTGAGTGCCTCTTCCTCTATAATATTTGGCTTTTAACCCAATCGTCAATAATATAACTAATAAAAGGGATATAAAAGTCAAATGGATAGGTGATCTTTTTATTTTAAACAATAATACTTCTGAAATATGATTTAGACGATCAAAAAACAATAAATAGCCTACTATTAATGAATTTACTGCTGCTATTAAAACAGCTCCAGCAGATATGTCTTTAGCTATTCTAGCATATGGATGATATTCCTTTGTTATCATATCTACAGTTTTTTCAATAGCAGTATTAATCATTTCCAAAGTAAGTACTAAAGAAATTGCAAATAACAGTACCAAAAATTCTACTCTCGTAAAATTAAAAAACAAACTTAAACCCAGTACTAAAACAGCTATTATATAATGAATTAGCATATTCTTTTCAGTTTTTATAGATAGTATAATCCCTGATACTGCATAATTAAAACTGTCAATTATGCTTCTCTTCATAAATTTATTCCCCTTTGTCAAATTTAAATAATCCTACATTTTGCATTACAAGCTTTTCCTTACTTCTCATTATTTCTTTTTCTTCTTTCTCCATATGATCATATCCCATTAAATGAAACATACTATGGGCTGTTAAATAGGCTAATTCTCTTTCCAGACTATGACCGTATTCCTCTGCTTGTTCCACTGCCTTTTCTACAGATATGATGATATCTCCTAATAGAGGTAAATCCATACCAAAGTCATCATCAAGTGGAAAAGACAGAACATCCGTCTCATTGTCTACACCTCTATAATCTCTATTTAGCTCTTTAATCTCACTATTGTCAACTAAGGATACTGAGACCTCATAGTCTAGGCTTTTACCTTCAACTAGTAATGATTCCTTAATAACCTTTTGGAATAATTCTTCCATGTACTCGCTTATATTTATCTCTGATTGTCTGTTATCTATATAAATTTCCATAACTAACCTTCTTCCCCTATCGTTTCAATATTTGGATACTCAATTCTATCATGATATATGCTTAATAACATATTTATAAAAATATTTATAGTAATACTTATATCTTTATTGGTTATATCACATTCAGATAATTGTCCATCATTGATCTTGCCTTTAACAACTTTATTGACCATTTCTTCCACTTTTTCTCTAGTAGGCTCTTTTATAGATCGTACTGCAGCTTCTACAGAATCCGCTAACATAACTAAGGCAGTCTCTTTACTTTGAGGTTTTTTGCCTTTATATTTAAAGTCCTCTATATCTACTAAAGGATCCTTTTCCTTTGCTTTATAATAGAAATAAGCAACACTTGTAGTACCATGGTGTTCATCTATAAATTCTATGATTTCCTTAGGCAGTTTTTTCTCCTTAGCTAATTTAATCCCTTCAGTAACATGGGCAAGGATAATTTTTGCACTTTCATAAGGCTCAAGTAAATCATGAGGATTTGACATTCCAAACTGATTCTCTTTAAAATAATATGGTTTATATAATTTTCCTATATCGTGATAATAAGCCCCTACTCTTACTAGTAATGAATTTCCACCTATGGAATCTGCTGCTGCTTCACTTAGATTTCCTACCATTAGACTATGGTGGTAAGTTCCTGGTGCTTCTACCAATAATCTTTTCAGCAGTGGATGGTTTGGATTTGATAATTCTAAGAGTTTTATTGGAGTTAAAATCGAAAACAAATTTTCCCACAGAGGTAATGAACCTATAGTTATAATAATAGTTATAATGCCATTTAAAAATACTTGTAAATCCCTAATCAATATTTCCCTTCCGCTTAAACCTTTGATTAGGCCAAAAGATGTAATAACTACCATATTTATAATAGACATAATTATACCGCTGAGTAATATATTGGATCTTTGCTTTTGCTGAACTATAGGATAGATTGCTAAAGTACCTCCTATGAGTAGCATGGCAATTAAACTAGTATCTAAACCTAATACTAAGCCTAGAAACAGTGTTAGTAAAACATTAGCAATAACTCCTAATATTGGGTTGATCAATATAGATACTAATAAGCCCCCAACTGAAGCTGGCAACAAATATGGAGAGACTACATATAAACCTTGGGATAATAGTATAGTAAGTATCATTATGATTATAAAGACAGCAAATCTATTGTCATTTAAAATATTAGGATTAAAGAAATAAATATATCCAAATAGGGCTAGGACCCCTGATACAACTAGTAAAACAATACCTATTTTAGCATCTATATCTTTTACATCAGAATCCTTTAACAAACCAGACTCTTTGATTAATTCATATTTTTGTCTATTGATCAACTCACCTTCAATAGCTATAATTTCATTTTCTTTAACTACTAGATCCTCAACATTAGCTACAGCTATATCTCTAATCCTTTTAGTCTCCAGTTCATCAACAAATTTATTTGACTTAATTGTTTGAGATATCAATGTATCGCCAAGATTCTTCTGAGTCTCTGTTAGGTTTAGGGTTTCAAAGGTAGCACTTAGATTTCCTTTTTCGTATTCCAAGTCTTCTTCTCTAACACCTATTCCCATTAATTGATTGACTAAATCCAACAAAGTGTTTTCGAAACTATTAAGCTCTGTATATTCCATTCTGAGTAGATTCGATATATCATCATTACTCATTTCAAACTCTAAGCTTTCCTGTATCAACTCAAGCTTCCTATAATTACTTATATTCGTTTGAATTTTATAGTCTCTAATTGTATCAAATAGATTAGAAATAGAATCTTTCATACTAATCTGTACTGAAGGAGTAATTCTATACTTAGGTTGAACCCTATTATAAGCCTCTTGTCTTAAGTTTTCAGTACCAATCTCATCAATTATTTCCTTAGTAGCTCGTATATCTGTCTCTGCTCGATCTCCTGGTACAATGTTTAGTTTATTTCCTTCAAGCCTTAAGAAGCTTATAAAAAAAAGTATTGCCGTAAAAGAAAATAGCAATAGCATATTAATAATTTTTTTATTATCAAACCTAAAGTTGATTTTCTTGAATTTCTTCACTCTCATTTTTTCCAAAGGTAATCCCCCTTTTTGGAACTTTACTTTTGTTTGTTTTCATACCTTTCATATGCTTCGATTATTCTTTGAACTAATGGATGCCTCACTATATCAAATTTGGATAAATATACTAAATCTATTCCATCTACACCTTCTAAAATCCTAGATACAGTCTTAAGACCCGATTCTTTGCCTTTAGGCAAGTCAATTTGGGTCACATCACCTGTTATAATAGCCTTTGAGCCATAACCTAACCTTGTTAGAAACATCTTCATTTGTTCATTTGTCGTGTTTTGAGCTTCATCTAATATAACATATGCTGAATCCAATGTCCTTCCCCTCATATATGCAAGAGGTGCAACCTCTATCAATCCTTTTTCCATATATCTTAAGTAATTTTCATACCCTAGAATATCAAATAAGGCATCATATAAAGGTCTTAAATATGGGTCAACTTTCTCTTGTAAGTCACCAGGCAAAAATCCTAGATTCTCTCCCGCTTCTACAGCCGGTCTTGTGAGAATGATTCTATTTACTTGTTTGTTTTTAAATGCTTGAGCTGCCATAGCCATTGCTAGATAGGTCTTACCTGTTCCCGCTGGACCTATACCAAATACGATATCACTTTTTTTAATGGCATCTAGATATCTCTTTTGACCTAGGGTTTTTGGTTTGATACTTTTACCCGTCGAAGTCACACAGATTACTTCATTTAATAAATCCTTTATCTGATCATCTTTGCCTTCATTTATTAGTTTTATGGTGTATCTTAAATCACGTTTATCCAATTTTTTTTGAACTTTTATGATATCGATTAGATTATAAATAAGTCTTTCAGCTGGAATAAGACTGGCTTCATTGCCTAATAATTTGATCTCACCATCACCAACGATTACTTTAATATCTAATTCATTTTCAATTATTTTAATATTTTCGTCTAGTTCTCCAAATATTTCACTCATAATATTATTGTTTTCAATCATAATACGCTTTTCTAAAGTCTTTTGCAAATTTTGGCCTCCTAATTTGAAATTATCTGTGCTTTTCCTATGTTTTCAATTTTATTTATGGTTACTTTAGTTCTCAAGACATTGCCATCTATAGTATGTATGGCATTTCTTGAAATAATTTCGCTGGTATCTCTTAGCTCCTTGTTAATTTCTTTAGTTGCTTCAATTTTTGTAGAGTTTTTCAAAAATTCAATATCCTGTTTAATTTCTTGAACATCAACTTCTCTATATATATAGTTTACAATTTTAAATGGTAAATCAATATTTAGCCAGTTAAGATTTATTATATCCTTTTCTACAACTTCCTCTACATAATTTTCATAAGGGATATTGCCTGATAAAAATCTGATACCTTTTTCGTTTACGGAGATACCTCTTTGTTTATATACCTTTCCAGTTTCTTTCTTTTCTAATTTAACTATAGGTACTTCAACAAGATGAGAATATGTGGTCTGAGCCAATACTTCCCCTTCAGCATGAACTAAATATGTATCATCAGATGTTTCGCTATCCATTACACCAGAAATCAATATTTCATTCTCCTCCACTATTTTTCCCTTTTCAACTATTGCTTTTCCGTTTTTAGCAATTATTTTTACTATGACACCTTTTTTTCTAGCAACAATATTACAAGGATAGGATGTATCCACCCTTTCTGGATCTATATCCATTTCTTTTAAATCTATTGTCATCTTTACTCCGTTAATTTGTATATCTAAAAATGATAAATAGTCATAATTCTTTAGAATTATCCCTTCTACTTCAGAGGTATCAATTTGTTTCTTAAATTTTCCCACTTTTATCTGATTATCTTTTAGTAATTGAACAATTTCATCAGATGGGATTTGTTCTGCTCCAATTATTTCTATCACCCATATTATATTGGATAAGGCAACCATAAGAGCTACAAATATGACGATTCCAAATACAAACATCTTTCTATATTTAAGTCTATCAAGTATATACGGTAGTCCAATTTTTCCTATAATCTCAACTCTACAGCCTGATTTGGTAACTATCTCTTCTAGTGCACTTAAGCCTTCTAGGGAAACCGTTGCTTCAATAGTTGTGGCATTTATTCTATTTACATCCCATAGATAAATATCCTTTGAAAGTGCTAAATTCAACAATCTTTCCAGTGTCAATCCTTTAATTCTAATAATAACATATCCCTTTAGATAATTCCATATTTTTATAGCAAGCATCTCAACACCTCTAGCTAATTATTTCAACTTTGTCAATAAATCCATTAACAGTTATTTCTTCCATAAGTACATTTTTTATCTCCAATGTTTTTCCAGTAATTTTTATCATACCTATTTTACTGTTTATTCTAATTAGCTCATTGGTGTATTCTATAATTCCTTTATGGTTGGTAATATTTATTTTTACATTTCCCACTAGAATTATCTTAGGTAAATCTAGGGCAACATCTAGAGGCAACTCTAGGGCGTCTGTAAGAGACATTTTAAAATCATCTATACCTTTTTTCATACATATCCCTCCTACTAATAATATGCATAAATCAAGTAGACTATTACAGATGCATGAAATCTCTAATATGTATTAACTTATATGCCTTGGATATGCTTGACATATAAAAAAAGAGCATGTTTTACATGCCCTTTTTAAGGTTTTGAATACTTTTAGGTTCACCTAAGATTTCAGACCAAATTATTGCATTTACAAGCCTTTTTTTCTCAAACCCTTTTCTAATCTCTTTTTGTGCCTCTAGTTGTTTAGCTTTTAATTCTTCTTTCTCTCTTTTAAGTCTTTCTAGATTATCTCTTTCAGCATAATTTTCTCTACCAGTAGATTTTTTAGATTCAACCTCTTGTATTGTATAATTATACTTCCCAGGATTATAATTATTCCTTTCTTTAATTCTATTTTCACGTTCTTTTTCTCTATCTTTCGCAATCAGAATTTCTCTTGATTTCATATTTTTATCTGTCAATGTCTTACTTTGAACTTTATCAGCTCTATTTGTCGTTGGATTATTTCCTAATTGCTCAACTCTTTTTTTTCGAGCCTGCTCAATTTTCTTCTTATCATTTGCGCTTTTAAAAACAAGATTAATTGCTATGGCTATTACAAAAAATATAATTGATTCCATTTAATCACATCCTATTTTTGGTCTTTGCCTTCATCTGAAATCTTAGATATAGAGGATCTCATATCGGTATCCGCAAGTATATTTTTCATATTATAATAATCCATAACTCCTAGATTCCCTTTTCTAAACGCCTCAGCCATAGCTAGAGGTACCTCTGCTTCAGCCTCAATTACCTTAGCTCTCATGTGTTGAACTTCGGCTTTTTCTTCTTGTTCCCTAGCAACAGCCATGGCTCTTCTCTCCTCTGCCCTTGCCTGTGCAATATTCTTGTCTGCTTCAGCTTGATCCGTTAAAAGTTTTGCACCAATGTTTCTACCTATATCTATGTCAGCTATATCTATGGAAAGTATTTCAAATGCAGTACCTGAATCCAATCCTTTAGATAATACGGTTTGTGAAATACTATCAGGATTTTCTAGTACATCTTCATGAGTATTCGAACTACCTACTGTAGTAACAATACCTTCACCTACACGGGCAATAATAGTTTCCTCTCCCGCTCCACCAACCAATCTCTCAATATTAGCTCTTACAGTAACCCTTGCCTTTACCATTACTTCTATACCATTTTTAGCAACCGCTGCAATTAACGGTGTTTCAATTACTTTTGGATTAACTGATACCTGTACTGCCTCTAATACATTCCTACCTGCCAAATCAATTGCTGCAGCTCTTTCAAATGTCAATGGAATGTTTGCTCTTTGTGCTGCAATAAGAGCATCCACCACAGTATTTACATTACCGCCAGCTAGAAAATGTGCTTCTAATTCATTAATATCGATATCCAGTCCGCCCTTTGATGCTTTGATCAAAGGATTAACAATTCTAGATGGTGCAACCCTTCTAAGTCTCATACCAATTAAGGTTGATATTTTAATCTTAATTCCAGAGAAATATGCTGTAATCCATAGCCCCACTGGAACAAAAGAGAAAAATAACATTACCAATATGATAATAATTAAAGCAATACCAAAAGTAAAAAATACTGACGCATTAGCTAACATAATTAAATCCTCCTAACAAATATTTTTGATCCTTCAATTTTAACAATTTTAACTGCTGTTCCCTTAGATATATATCCTTCATCAGACAAAGCATCTATACGCTTACCATCTATATCGATAAAACCACTTGGCCTAAGTTCAGACACAGCTATACCCTCTTTAGAGATAAGATTTTCATCAGCCTCTGAGCTTAAATAACCTTTTTCCTTATTAGTTTGATTGTTAAGAACAATCGAATTAAATAATTGACTCTTAAACCCTCGCTTCACCAACATGATCCCAATAATTGTAGTAATAATTATTGCAATACTTATAGACAATATTGCATTGGCAAAAGAATCCATTGCCAATATTATCCCTATTAGAACAAATAAAATTCCACTGATTCCAGGTAAACCAAAACCAGGTACTATTATTTCAATTACCAACAATACGATACCTAAAACAAATAGAGCTAAAGATGTCCAATTGGAGTTACCAGCTAATATATTCCCACCGAAATATAGTCCAAATCCGATGATGCTTATAGTTCCCCCAAGACCAAAACCAGGAGTCATAATTTCAATAACCAGACCTATAAAAGCTATTGTCAATAAAATACTGCTCAAATATGGATTAGAAATATATTTTGACAACTTTATTTGCATACTTTCATTCTTTTCAACGATCTCAGCATTACCATAGCCAAAATGCTCAGCGATATCTCTATAGTCGTTGGAAATATAATCAGCGATACCATGGGTCAAAGCCTCCTGTGAAGTAAGATTGACTAATTTACCACGTTCACTAATACCTTCTACTACAATATCACTATCAGCCATAGCCTCGATTATATCAGAATTTCTCCCTCGATAGTTTGCAGTGTCCCTAAGCCATGCTCGCCACATAGATAATACTTTTTCAGTGTTTGGAATTGTTTCAGCAGATCCTATCATTGCACTTGGTGACATGACTACATTTTCACTTGCAATAGTAATCAAAACTCCAGCAGATGCTGCTTTGTTGTTGACAAAGGATATTGTCGGAATATTGGTAGATATAATCAAATCTTTGATATTGCTGGCTTCATCAATTAGTCCACCAAAGGTGTCTATTTCAAATATAACCGCCGCAACATCATTTTTGTTATTTAAATCATTAAGGACATCCTTTACATAATTCCTAGTTGCCCTATTTATTTCTCCATTTATTGGAACAATATATACTTTATCATTTGATTCACCAAAACTAAGGTTTGGTATCATCATCAATAATACAATCAAAACAATCGTAAACAATCTCATTTTTTTCAAATTTTATCACCTCCATTCATATTATTTGTCTATGTATCTTATTATTAATAAACCAATCATTTTATTTCTACCCAATTATTAAATTTCTAACAAAGAAATTAATTTAGCCCAAAAAAGCCTGAGTGAATCACTCAGGCTTTTGAAATATTTTTCTTACTATATTATTAACTTTATTTCCATCTGTTCTGCCTTTAACTTTTGGCATCACAGCTTTCATTATTAATCCAATTTCTTTCATAGATGTTGCATTAAGTTCGTTGATTACTTCTAATACTATCTTCTCAACTTCATCATCTGAAAGTTGTTCGGGGAGATACTCCAAGAGAATCTCTATTTCGGAATTTGTTAATTCAACTAAATCCTGTCTATTTCCTCTTTGGAATTCTTCAATGGCAACCCTTTTTTCTTTTAACTGTTTTGCTATTATATCCAATATATCTTCGTCAGACAAATCAATTCTTTCATCGACTTCTCTTTGCTTAATAGCAGCACGAACCATAGTAATAGTATTTTTTCTAATAGTATCTTTGTTTTTCATGGAATTTTTCATATCTTCCATAAGTCTTTCTTTAAGGGACATATTTTCACCTTCTTATTAAAACTTTGAATGTTTCTTTTTTCTTGCGGCTTCAGATTTTAATTTTTTCCTCACGCTAGGTTTTTCATAGTGTTCTCTCTTCCTAACTTCCCCTAAAACGCCAGAACGCGCACATTGTCTTTTAAATCTTTTTAGAGCATTATCAAGAGATTCATTTTCGCCTACTTTAATTTCTGACATATACTTCTCCCTCCCCTCACTACTATTAGAGTTAATGCATACCATATCTTGGTTAAGGATTGCACACTAAGATATTATACATTATATAATGGCATATTTCAACCATAATTTGTAACCTATGAATCATAAAGGATGTATTGAATCAACTTAATTTTAACCTGGAGGCCATTGCATTTGCCTTCCACCTATTAGATGAAAATGAATATGATCTACAGATTGTCCTCCATGTTCCTTGCAATTGTTCACTATTCGATACCCTTGAATCAAATTATTTTCCTTTGCTAATCTGGTAGCTATTTCAAAAATATGGCCTATTAGATGAGAATTTTCTTGATTGATATCATCGGCTGATCCAATATGTTCTCTAGGAACAAATAACAAATGAACAGGAGCTTGAGGGCTGATATCTTTAAAAACTACGATTTTTTCATCCTGGTAGATAAAGTCTGTTGGTATATCACCATTTATAATCTTACAAAACAAACAATCATCCATTTTTTCACCTCCCAATCTTACCTACTAAATACTCACCTTCACTATCAATTATTTTAACATCAAGTAATTGACCAATAATGTCTTTTTCTGAATAAGATTTAACTCTAATATAGTTTGAAGTGTAACCTTCATAATATCCTTCATTGACTTCTTCAAACAGTACCTTCATTGTACTACCAATTTGCTTTTTATAAAACTTTTCCATTAAATCATCAGCTAGCTGTATCAATCTTTCACTTCGCTGATTCTTTATTGTGCCATGAATTTGATCTTCAAATTTTGCTGCTGGAGTTCCTTTCCTTGGGGAATATTTGAATACTTGTATTTTGGAAAATTTTATATCCTTTACAAATTGAAGAGTTTCTTCGAAATCCTCATCACTTTCACCAGGAAAACCAACGATGATATCCGTAGTAATCCCTGCATTTGGCATATATCTTCTTATAAGTTCTACTTTTTCTCTATATTCATCTGTGGTATATTTTCTATTCATTCTTTTAAGTATATTATCTGATCCACTTTGTAAAGAAAGATGAAAATGGTCACATACCTTGTTGGATCCTACTAAAACATTCATAAATTCCTCGGTGATTAAATTAGGCTCTACGGAACTTAGTCTAATTCTCTCTATACCATTAATAGAATCAATTTCTTTAATTACACTATCTAATCTTGTATCTCCTAAATCCTTACCATAGGATGCAACATGGATACCAGTAAGGACAACTTCCTTAAATCCTGCTGACTTTAGTTTCTCAGTTTCATCTATTATATCATGTATTTGTCTACTTCTAATCGGCCCTCTTGCATAAGGTATGATACAATAAGAGCAAAACTGATTGCACCCATCTTGTATTTTGATATATGCTCTAGTCATAGACTTTATATCATCTACATTTATTTCTTCAAACTCATCGTAGGTTTTGATACTTCTTACGATATTGATCTTTTGATTGTCATCCTTTGCCTTTTCACAAAGCTCTACGATTTTGTTTCTATCACTAGTCCCTATGATTACATCTACACCTTCGATATTTTCAACTTCCTCTGGGGAAACTTGTGAATAACAGCCTACTACTGCGACTATAGAGTTATGGTTTATCTTTTTAACCCTTCTAATAAATTGTCTAGATTTTCTATCTGACAGATTGGTTACGGTACAAGTATTAATTACATAGACGTCTGCTGCCTCGTCTTCCTTAACAATAGCATATCCTTTATCTTCAAACATCTTTTCCATAGCTTCAGTCTCATATTGATTTACTTTGCATCCTAAAGTATGAAATGCAACTTTGTTCATTAAATCACTCCTAAATCTCCAAGCTCATATAAAATAATTGTCGATGATACTAAACCTGCAGTTTCTGTTCTAAGAATTCTATGTCCCAAAGTTACAATGCTTGCCCCTATATTCTCTAGGGATTTTATTTCATTATTTTCAAATCCACCTTCAGGTCCTATTATTAGATTTATTTTATTTCCTTCAACTGCTTTGAGTCCATCTTTTATACTTAAGTTTTCTTCGTTTTCATAGGGAACGATTATATTTTTTTCTTCCTTTAAAATATCAATCATTTCATTAAAACTGATGATACCTTTGATTTTAGGTATATAATCTCTTTTAGATTGCTTCGCTGCTTCCTCTGCTATAGATTGCCATCTTTGTATTTTTGTATCTTCTTTTTTCTTATCAGTGATTTTAACTACTGCTCTATCTGTCTCTATAGCATAAAAATCCTTTACACCAATCTCCACACATTTTTGAATTATTAAATCCATTTTGCTACCTTTGGCTAGTCCCTGATATAATGTGATCTCTATTGATGATTCTCTATTTCCTATAGAACTATTGATGATCCTAGTTATAATATTTTCCTTTGAAAATTCAATTATTTCTGCTAAATAATTAGTCCCACCACAAGAGATTTCTATCTTATCAGCCGGTTTTAGCCTTAGGACATTTTTTATGTGAATTAAGTCCTTACCGGAAATGTAAATATTATTATCTTGAATTTGATTTTTTTCTACAAAAAACTTATGCAATGATATCACCTATTTTTGAGCAATAATACATGCCCATTCTCCTAATCTCTTGATCTCTAATATTTTGAAATTATTTTCTTTTAAAGCATTTTCCACTAATTCAACTTTGCTTAAAATAATTCCTGATGTAATAAATATACCATCATCTTTCAGATAGGTATTTAGATCTTTTACCATGCCAGCTATTACTTCAGCAATAATATTTGAAACTATTAAATCTACTTTATCACTAACTACATTGAATAAATCTCCCTTATAAGCCTGCACTATATCCTCTACACCATTTATTTTGATATTTTCATTTGATACATCTATACAAACGGGGTCTATATCTATTGCAGTAACTTTCTCTGCCCCTAATTTAGCAGCTACAATAGAAAGTATGCCGCTGCCACAACCTATGTCATATATATGATCCCCTGGCTTTACAAGGGATTCTAAGGCTTCTGCACACATTTCAGTTGTCTCGTGGGTACCTGTCCCAAAAGCCATACCAGGATCTAGCTCTATAATTAAATCATTTACCTTTTCATCGTAATCTTCCCAAGAAGGTTTTATAATAATTCTATTGCCTATTTTTAAGGGTTTATAATACTTTTTCCATGACTCAGAAAACTCTTCATCATCTACTGAATTAAGTATTACTTCTCCATAGGACTTACCTTCTTCTTCTAAGGGTTTATGTATTACCCTATTTTTAATAAAGTCCACTATTTTAGGAATATCTTCTGATTCAGCAAAATAAGCTTTTAATGAAACCCCCTCATGATCAAAGCTCATTAGACTTTCATCTATAAAATCCCATGATTTTTTATCATTGGTTAAATCTATGAAATCCTGAGGATCTTCTATTGCCAGTCCTACTGCTCCTGCTTGATATAAAATATCAGAAACAATATCTTCGTTCTCTGGAATTGTTCTGACTATTACTTCTACCCACTTCATTAAACAACACTTCCTTTGTAATAAATCTTTAATAAATTATATCCTAATAGTAAAAGAATTACTAGTGAAACAAAAAATTAAGCGTACAAAATAAGACAAGAGAAATCTCTTGTCCTATCAATTATGAAATGCATCTTTTACTTTATCAAAGAATCCTTTTTTCTGTTCATTTGCTTGTTTATATTCTTCTCCTGACTCATTTGCAAATTCCAATAACAGATTTTTTTGTTTTTCAGTCAATTTAGATGGTACTTTTATATTTACAGTAAAATATAAGTCTCCTTTGCCTATACCTCTAAGGCTTGCTACGCCTTTTCCTTTTAACTTAAATCTTGTACCTGTTTGGGTTCCTTCACTTAAATTAAAATTCTCTACGCCTTCTAAAGTCGGGACTTCAATTTCAGCTCCTAGTGCGGCTTCAGTAAAGGTAATTGGCATATCTATAAATAAATGATTGCCTTGTCTTTTAAAGACTGGATCTTCCTTGACACTAATATAAACATACAAGTCCCCTGGTGGACCACCATTTGATCCTGCTTCTCCTTCTTCTCTTAAGGAAATTACAGAGCCATTATCAACACCTGCTGGAACTTTTACTTTAATTTTTCTACTTTTGTTCTCTTTACCACTTCCACCACATGTATCACATTTCTCTTCTATAACTTCCCCGCTTCCATTACATAGGTCACAAGTACCTACTCTTACAAATTGTCCAAGTGGTGTTTGTTGTGTTTATCTTATTTGTCCTGAACCATGACATTTAGAACAAGTTTCCTTATGGCTACCTGGCGCAGCTCCTGAGCCATCACAAGTTGCACAAGACTCTGACCTTTTAAACTGTATTTCTTTTTCTACTCCAAATACGGCTTCTCTAAATTCAAGGTTTAGATTATATCTTAAATCCGTACCCTTAGCTGGACCGTTTCTTCTAGCTCCTTGAGAATATCCTCCAAATCCACCACCAAAGATATCAAATATATCTTCAAATATATCACCAAAGCCACCAAAGTCTCCCCCACCTGCCTGTGGGTCAACACCTGCATGACCATATCTATCATATCTTGACCTTTTGTCTGGGTCACTTAATATTTCATAAGCTGCAGTTGCTTCCTTAAATTTTTGCTCTGCTTCACTATTATCTGGATTTAAATCTGGATGATATTTCTTAGCCAAGTTACGATATGCTTTTTTTATATCAGATTCTGATGCATTTTTCTCTATATCAAGAATTTCATAGTAATCTCTTGCCACTTTCTCACCAACCTTCTAAATCAAAATTAACGGGTGGATATGTCATCCACCCTTAAAAAGAATGTGCCTTTATTATGGTTGTCATTCTGAGCGTAGGCGAAGAATCTTAGGGCCCAAAAACAAAGATTCTTCGTCACAAGCTCCTCAGAATGACAGAAAAATTCAATGACACATAATTTTACTAGTCTTCATCTACTACTTCATAATCTCCATCAACTACATCATCTTCTGGGTTTGCACCTTCTGCTCCTTGGTTCATGTCTGCATATAGTTTTTCAGAAACTTTGTAGAAAGCTTCAGTAAGTTCCTCAGTTTTTGACTTGATATCATCCATATCGTCACCTTCAAGTGCTTTCTTAAGTGTTTCTAATTTGCCTTCAATATCTGATTTTTCCTCATCGGAAATTTTACCCTCTAAATCCTTAAGAGATTTTTCAGTTTGATAAACTAGTGAATCACCATTGTTTCTAATTTCTATGGATTCTTTTTTCTTTTTGTCTTCTTCTGCAAATCTTTCTGCTTCTTTTACTTTTTGCTCAATTTCTTCATCTGATAATTTAGTTGAGGATGTAATTGTAATTCTTTGTTCTTTTCCTGTACCTTTATCTGTAGCTGTAACATTTACTATACCATTAGCATCTATATCAAAAGTAACCTCGATTTGTGGAACTCCTCTTGGTGCTGGAGCTATTCCAGTCAATTGGAATCTACCTAGTGTAGTATTGTCACTAGCCATTTGTCTTTCACCTTGAAGTACATGTATATCAACTGATGTTTGATTGTCAGCAGCTGTTGTAAACACTTGTGATTTCTTAGTAGGTATCGTTGTATTTCTTTCAATTAACTTTGTAGTTACTGAACCTAATGTTTCGATACCAAGGGATAATGGTGCAACGTCTAATAACAGTAAGTCCTTAACTTCACCACTTAGTACCCCACCTTGTATAGCAGCTCCTAAAGCCACACATTCGTCAGGGTTGATATCTTTTTGAGGTTCTTTACCGGTTAAGTTTTTAACCGCTGCTTGAACAGCCGGAATTCTTGTTGAACCCCCTACTAGTATTACACGTTCAATCTCTGAAGCTTGTAATCCAGCATCTTTAAGTGCAGCTTTTACAGGTTCTATTGTACTATCAACTAAACTTGAAGTCAATTCTTCAAATTTTGCTCTAGTAATATCCATATTTAAGTGTAATGGTCCAGCTTGAGTTGCTGTTATAAATGGTAAGTTGATATTTGTTGACATTGTCGTTGACAATTCTTTTTTAGCTTTTTCTGCAGCTTCTTTTAATCTTTGTAAACTCATTTTGTCATTTGTTAAATCAATACCATTTTCTTTTTTAAATTCTTCATTTATATATTTGATTAATGTATTATCAAAGTCATCTCCACCTAAACTGTTGTTACCTCTTGTTGCTAATACTTCAAACACGCCATCTCCTAATTCAAGGATTGATACGTCAAAAGTACCTCCACCTAAGTCAAATACCATGATCTTACGTTGACCTTCTTCTTTGTCCATTCCATAAGATAATGCAGCAGCTGTAGGTTCATTTATAATTCTTTTAACTTCTAAACCAGCTATTCGTCCAGCATCTTTAGTTGCTTGTCTTTGACTGTCTGTAAAGTATGCAGGTACAGTTATAACAGCTTCTGTGATTGTTTCTCCTAAATAACTTTCAGCATCTGCTTTGATTTTTGATAGTATCATTGCAGATATTTCTTGTGGTGAATACTTCTTATTGTCTATATCTGTTGAATAGTCACTACCCATTTCTCTCTTTATTGATTGAATCGTTCTATCAGGGTTTGTTATTGCTTGTCTTTTTGCAGTTTCTCCAACTAGTCTCTCTCCATCTTTAGTAAATGCTACTACTGAAGGAGTAGTTCTATTACCTTCAACATTAGGTATTATTACAGGCTCTCCACCTTCCATAACAGCAACAGCTGAGTTTGTAGTACCTAAGTCAATTCCTATTATTTTTCCCATTTATATTCCTCCTAATATGTCATTTTGAGACCATTACCATACTTGGTCTTATAACTTTATCTTTAAATTGGTATCCTTTTTGTAGGACACCTATGACAATGCCTTCTTCATGTTCTTCTGATTCTTCCACCATTATTGCATTGTGTAGATTGGGGTCAAAAGCACTATTTAATGCATCAATTTCTTTAATACCAGCTTTATTTAATGTTTCAATTAACTGTAAATAAATCATATTGATTCCTTGATAAAAACTTGATTCCTTGTCACTTTCAGCTTCCATAGCTCTATCAAAGTTGTCCAATACTGGTAATATTTGACAAGCCAATGTCTCTATACCAAAATCAATGGATCCTTTTTTTTCAATTTCAGAGCGTCTCTTTAAATTATTATAATCTGCCTGCATTCTAGTCAGTTTTAATGTTAAATCTTCGATTTCTGTGTCATTCTGAGACGTTTCTTCATTGATTTCAGGCTCTTCAACCTCTTCATTTTCCTCAAGTTCATTATCCTCAAGGTTTTCATCATCTTTACCTTTGTTAAATACCATCTTCTCACCTCAATTTTATCATTAATCATTTAAATCCAATATATTGCTTACATGGGATGAAAATATCTTTAAAGTCCTTATTAAATTTAAATAATCCATCCTAGTCGGCCCAATTAATCCTACTTTTCCTATTGTCCTCCCACCTATGGTATAAGTAGCAGTTATAATACTTATATCTTTTATCGGTGAATAAATATTCTCTTGTCCTATAAGAATATCTATACCTTGGGACACGGAAGTCTTTTGAAGAATATTCAATAATAAATTCTTATCTTCAACAAAGGAAATGAATGATTTTGCCTTTTCGATATCCCTATATTCAGGAAAATTCAATATATTCATTATTCCTTCTGAATACAATTCTATTGATATCAGTTCTTCTATGGATCTTTGGATAACAATTAATAGTCCTTTTAAGAAATCTTGATAATCCAATACTTCTTTAAATATATCTATGTTTAAATTGACTAAGATTTCATCCATTGTTTTATCATTGAATCTTTCATTTAGAAAGTTGCAAATTTTAATTAATTCTTCCTGTTCAACCTCTATATTCGTCTTGTAAATGGAATTTTTTATTAATCCATTATTGCATACAATAACTATTAATACTCCTAAGCCTTCTATGCTAACTAATTGTAGTTGTTTAATTCTACTACCTTTTAGCTTTGGAGTAGCTACTACAGAAGTATAATTTGTTATAGCTGACAAAATTTTGGCTGAACTTTGTACAATCTCATCTATATCCCATGATTCTTTAGCTAATATCTCTTTAATCTTCTGATTTTCTAATTTATCAATGGATGATTTATTAAGTTTTAATAATTCATCTACATATAATCTATAGGCTTTGTCAGAAGGAACTCTTCCTGAGGATGAGTGGGTCTTACTTAAGTATCCCAAATCTTCTAAATCTGACATTTCATTTCTTATAGTGGCAGAACTAACCCCTAGTTCAAAGTTCTTTGATATGGTTCTTGAGCCAATAGGCTCTGCACTGTCTATATAGCTTTTAATAATTGCATACAAAACCTTCATTTTTCTTTCATCCAACATGATTCTCACCTCGGATTATACTTTGGATGCTATTGTTAGCACTCAAATGTAACGAGTGCTAAATCCTACATTAATAAAATATCATTTAGATTTAGATTTGTCAATAGAAAAAACATTAATAATTAAGGTAAAAAGTCTACCTCCACTATATTAGCCAAATCTAATCCTTTATCAGTTAACTTCAAATACCTATCATCCTCAAATAAAAGATCACTATTTTTATGCTTTTCAATGGTATCTTTGTATAAAACTTTAATATCTACACCAAATTTATCTTTAAATTCCCTTTTATCAATACCTTCTACCAATCTTAAGCCAAATATGCAAAACTCTGCCATTTCAATGTCCTTAGAGATGATCTCATCTTCCTCTATAGGTAATTTGCCCTTCTTTAACTCTTGAATATAACTACTTAAATCATCAGTATTCCAAAATCTTTTATTATTTAAGTAAGAGTGACTACTTAGGCCTACTCCAATATATGGCTTTATCTTCCAGTAAACCATATTATGTTTGCACTCATAATCCTTCATAGAGAAATTAGATATTTCATAATGCTGATATCCATTTTCTTTCAAAAAATCCTTAACATTATAGTATAGCTTTCTTTCACTATCCTCATCCAATAATTTTAGCCTGTTTTCTTGATGCCATTTATGCATCAATGTACCAGGCTCAATAATTAAACTATAATAAGAAATGTGTTTTACACCTAATCTTACTAGTGCTTCAACATCTTTCATTCCATCAGATATGGTTTGATCAGGTAAGTTAAACATCAAATCTACATTTATATTCTCAAAGCCAGCATTATCTAACATATTGTAAGATTGTAAAAAATCCTCAGCACTATGTATTCTTCCCAACTTCTTTAAAATATTATTATTAAATGTTTGCAGTCCCATACTAATTCTATTGATACCTGCTTCTTTATATATATTTAATTTTTCAAATTCAATGGTTCCTGGATTTAGTTCCATGCTTACTTCCATATCACTGGAAATATTAAAATTTTTGTATATATAATCTAATACCTTAAATATATATTTTGCATCTATAGCTGATGGAGTTCCACCACCTATGAATATGGTCTTAATTCTATAATCTTGTAAGCTATCTTTATGAAGGGATAATTCTACAATTAAACTATCTATATATTCTTTAACTCTATTACTTTGACCTGAAAACGAGGTGAAATCACAGTAAAAACATTTACTACTACAAAATGGAATATGTATATATATACTTAACTCCTTCATATTTCCTCCTTTTAAACAGTAGGTCACAGTCTGCCATACGAAAAAATTGCGACAGGAGAACTATTCCCCTGTCGCACTATTTATTTTTCATCATATTTTAGAACTGTTAAAAATGCCTCTTGTGGAACTTCTACAGAACCAATTTGTCGCATTCTTTTCTTACCTTCTTTTTGCTTCTCAAGTAGTTTTCTCTTTCTAGATATATCTCCACCATAACATTTTGCCAATACGTCTTTTCTAAGAGCCCTTATAGTTTCTCTAGCGATGACCTTAGATCCAATAGCTGCTTGAATCGGTACTGCAAACTGATGCCTTGGAATAACCTCTGATAATTTTTCAGCTATAGTTCTACCTCTTTCATAGGCTTTATCCTCATGAACTATTAAGGAGAAAGCATCTACGGACTCTCCATTTATTAGAACATCCAATTTAACTAATTCAGACTTAACATATCCTTTTAAATCATAATCAAGGGATGCATATCCACGTGTTTTTGATTTTAAAGCATCGAAAAAGTCATATATAACTTCGTTTAAAGGTAGTTCATAGTTCATAACAACCCTTGTTTTCTCAAGATATTCCATATTTATAAATGTACCTCTTTTGTTTTGGCATAACTCCATTATAGCACCAACATAGTCTGTTGGAGTCATTATGGAAGCAGTCACTATAGGTTCTTCCATATACTCAATCTCTGTTAGAGGTGGCATATTTGTAGGGTTTTGTATCTCTACTACTTCTCCATCACTCTTAGTTATTTTGTATATAACTGATGGTGCAGTAGTGATGATATTTAAATCAAATTCCCTATCTAATCTTTCTTGGATGATCTCCATATGCAAAAGTCCTAAAAATCCACATCTAAATCCAAAGCCTAGTGCAACAGATGTTTCTGGCTCAAATACCAATGCCGCATCGTTGACTTGAAGTTTTTCAAGTGCTTCCCTTACAGTATTAAAATCTTCACCTTCAGCTGGATAAATTCCGCAGTATACCATTGGTATAACTTTTTTGTATCCAGGTAGTGGTTCTGGTGTAGGATTATTGGCATCTGTGATTGTATCACCGACAGTAGCTTCCTTTACATTCTTGATGCTTGCTGTTACGAAGCCAACATCACCTGCTTCAAGTTTGTCTACTACGACGTGTTTGGATGTATTTATACCAACTTCTACAACCTCGAATTTCTTTCCGGTATTCATCATTTTGATTTCCATACCTGCTTTAATTGTTCCTTCATAAACTCTAATATAACATATTACACCTTTGTAACTGTCATAATAAGAATCAAATATTAAAGCTTTTAAAGGTTCATTTGGATTACCAACTGGAGCTGGTACATTGTTAACTATTGATTCTAATACATCTTCAATATTTGTACCTTCTTTTGCTGAAATTAAAGGTGCATCTTCACAATCTATTCCAATAATATCTTCTACTTCTTTTTTTACTTCGTCCGGTCTAGCACTAGGTAAATCTATTTTATTGATTACAGGTACGATCTCCAAATCTTGATCCAAAGCTAAGTATACATTGGCTAATGTTTGGGCTTCTATTCCTTGTGAAGCATCTACTATTAAAATAGCACCTTCACATGCTGCCAAGGACCTTGATACCTCATAAGTAAAATCCACATGTCCTGGTGTATCTATTAAATTCAGTATGTAGTCTTCACCGTCTTTTGCTTTATAAATCAATTGAACTGCTTTTAGTTTAATAGTTATACCACGTTCTCTTTCTAGATCCATATTATCTAATACTTGGGATTGCATTTCTCTAGTTGTAAGCATCCCTGTTTTTTCAATCAGTCTATCAGCTAATGTTGATTTTCCGTGGTCTATATGTGCAATTATAGAAAAGTTTCTTATATTTTCTTGTTTTATATTGTACATCTATTTATCACTTTCCTCCTTTGAAGATTCATCTATCTTAGATGATTATAACAAATATTTCTATTTATGTAAAATACAATAGACCAGTACACTGGTCTATTGTTTAAAAACATTTTTTATGACTTGAAAGTCTATATAATAGGACTTTCCTAGTAAATTTACTCTGTTATTATTAATGTCTAACTCTATTAAATAATCATTGTCAATCATATCAAAATCTCTGATGGTGTCATTTACTATATATAATCCGTAAGACATTGAACATATGATTATTATAATAGTTATGAATTTAAATCTACGAAGATATTTTTCTTTTCTAATTCTTTTATATCTTTCGGTCCTTGTTTCCAATTTTATCACCCTCAATAGGGTGTCCGATTTTTAAAAAAATATACTATATTTTCCCAAATCTCTTGTCTATTGGGAAATATCTAAAGCCTGTAATCCCTTTTACTAAATTAATAGATACACTTCCAAAATACCTGCTATCTTTACTAGCTCCCTCATCCCTATTATCACCTAATACAAAAACTTCGCCTTCTGGAACAATCCATGTATCAGTAGAATAGATTTGTGTATAAGAATCTTCTTCTATATAATCTTCGACTAATATTTCATCATTTAGATAAACCTTGCCATCGATGATCTGAACCTTATCTCCACCTATTCCAATTACCCTTTTAATATAATCTTTATTTTCATTATCTGGTGCCTCTAGTACTATAACGTCTCCCCTATTGGGTCCGGAAAAGTATAAAGGTATCTTTACAGCAAACAATCTATCTTTTTCAAGTAATGTAGGATACATTGAGTTTCCCAGAACGTATGTTGAGTTAAAAACAAATGTCTTAATTATCACAGCAACGCCTACAGCTATTGCAATACTCTTTATCCATTCTAAAGCTTCATTCTTTGTTTTATCATTATTGTTTTCCAAAACAAAAACCTCCCATTGTTACATGACTTCCTTTAATCCTTAAGTATTAAATTTCACAAATTCAAAATAAATGTGATATTCTAAGTTGATTTTATGCCACTTAATGCAAGTTTTCTATATTATAACACTTTTATAACAAGATTCCAATGAAAGGTTTTTGCGCTTTTTGCAAAAACCTACCCGCAGCGTTTCAACGAGGCAAGAGATATACTCACCGCCTGTTTAGCTAATAGGTACCCGCCATTTATAGAAGTAGGGGAATCTTAATGCCTCGTTATATTTTTATTAAAAGACTATTCTTCAATACTTCTAATAACCGTATCTAAAATCTCTGCTACAAGCTTAGCTGTTTCATTTGCTTCTTCTATGGTATTTACATTACTTCCTATTTCAATTAAGGCAGCATAGTCTGATATATAAAGATTGTATTTACCATATGGTTTAATGATTATTTTAGTACATAGGTCTGGATACATTGTATCAGATACGACCTTAAAAAACTTTGCAAAATTTAGCACCTTCTCATAATTTGGACTATCAGGGCCTACAACTAAAGAAAAAGTTGCTACCTCTTTTCCATTTATAGTTGTCTTAGAATTGGCAACAAAGCTATCATAATAAGATGCACCTTCATCTATGCCATCCCTATGGATATCAAAAAAGAACTTAAGATTGTCCTGATTATTCTTTGCATCTTGTATCGTTTTTAATGATCTAGAATAAGATTGATTATATGATGGCCTATCGTGATGAACTGTAGAATGGTTTACCACATGTCCACTAGCTTCCAAGACTTTAGCCATGGTATCCCCCACTTTGACTACATTCTTATTATTGTCAGTTGTATAATAGGTAGCATTATCAAAGGGTATATAACCTTCAGTACCATGAGTATGGTAAATATATATATATGGTTTCGTTTTATCTATTTTTACTTTATCAATATTTAAAGGCTCAGGAATATTTTCAATGGAACCTTTACCCGAAGAATCTTTTACAATGATGAGATTTTCATATTCTGCAGGATCTATTATAATTATATCATTTGCCCTATCTATATTATGTTGTTCTAGCTCCCTGTCCACTTCACTATCAACCTTTATTCCATCTAATTCTTCAGAAATACTAAAAACCTCACGAATTAACTCTTTAAAGATTGTAATTGGTTTGTTTATATCTCTTGAAAGTAGGATTGTCATAGATCCCAGATTCAGTAATATTAAACAAATTAATGCTATTATCAAATATGTACCCTTATTGCTTCTTCTCATAATATTACTCTCCTCTCACTACATGCCTCCATAAAAATATATTCAATAAGGGTAATTAATATGTTATGAAAATCTATCTAATATATCTATTGACATCTGCAATCCCTATCCCAGGATGTAATGCAATATTTAATCCATTTGCAATAATAATTGATAAATCATCTATCAATACATTGATATCCTTCGGTGTAACTATTACATTCCCCATATAGGGATTTAGTACTTCTTCAATTAAGGAATATTTATCCTGCTCAGATAATTCATCTAACAAAGAGTAAAATTCTTTCCCTATTTCAGCTTCGTTTTTTAAACTACCAATAATTAAATCCATGGTATCATTTACCATTGTAGCTGCATTGACAACTGTAGGTATACCTAATGATATTACTGGAACTCCTAAAGTCTCTTTGTTTAGGCCTACTCTATGATTGCCAACTCCGCTTCCAGGTGTAATCCCTACATCAGTGATTTGTATAGTAGTACTAACTCTTTCCATTTTTCTAGATGATAATGCATCAATAGCTATCAGTAAATCTGGTTGTACCTTATCCACTATTCCCTTGACTATATCAAAAGTTTCAATACCTGTAATACCCAATACTCCAGGTGACATGGCTGCAACATTGGCCATTGACTCATCGGATTCTTTATTATAATTTATGAAAAAATGCCTTGTTACTAAAACCCTGTCAATAACCTTAGGACCTAAAGCATCGGAACTAATATTCCAATTCCCAAGTCCTATGATTAGCACCTTTTCTTTTTTTAAATCTTTTAACAGGGATAATAATACTTTGGAGAATTCAATACTTACTTCATCCTTTAAATCTTCATTGGCATTATTTAGTTTAGGAACTTCTATGGTAATATATGTTCCAATAGGTCTGCCAATAATAGAGCTACCTTTATCATTTAAAACCTTTACAGTTGTAACAGAATGATTTTTTTCCTCAACAACATCTACAGAAACTCCTTGAATTTCAGTTTTGTTTTCTTCTTGATAAATCTCCTTACTTTCTATGGCTAAATCAGTATAAATATGTTTCATTCATATACTCCTTTCAAAAAATTTTCATTCTGATTTAATTTTAACCATTTATAATATTATTTATCCTTGCATTTTGAGCTTTGGCATGGTAGAATATCTTTTGTTAGATAATTAGGAGGTGAAATTATTGGCTAATATTAAATCCGCTAAGAAAAGAATTGAATTAACTAGAAATAGAACTCTTATTAATAAGGCTAAGAAAACTGAAATTAAGACATATATTAGAAAATTCGAAGGCGCTTTAAACGCAGGTAATATTGAAGAAGCAAGAGAATTAATTAAAGTTATTGATAAAAAGCTTAAAAAAGCATCAGCAAGAAATATTATTCACGGAAATTCAGTTGCAAGAAAAATGAGCAACTTAACAAAAAAATTAAACAATGCAATATAAATAAAACTTCGGACCTCCGAAGTTTTATTTTTTTATCGAATACATAGTTTTACTAAAAGCATTTCCATTTCAAGCTTATCTTGGTTTGAAACTGTTTTTAATTTCAGATCCATCTGTAGCAAATACTCCATAATTTTTTCTAGTTGTTCAGTTTTAAAATTAGATGATTGTGTCCTGATCTTTTTAAATTCATAATCTTTTGTGCCTATTTTTTCTTGTATTTGTCTCTCATCATAGCCCTTACTCTTATACAGCTTATATCCCAAGAGTAGTCTAATTTGTCTAGTAATCATATAGAAAATCCTAGGAATAGGTTCATTGGATAAGTACATATCATTGAAAATATTGATTGCTCCTTCAGTATCAAATCTATTGATTGCATTTAATAGCTCAAATATATTTGTATCTATTGATTTGATTAATACTTTATCTACATCTTCTTTACTTATTTTTTCATTGTTTGAATAGTTTATTACCTTTAAGAACTCATTTTCAAGATCATATAGATTAACACTGATATTTCTACTTTTATATGATGAATTTTCAATAAAGTAATTGATATCGGCAGTAGACATTTTTTTATTGTTTTTAAGTAAGATTGAATTTGCCCAATTGATTAAATCATTATTAAGTAATTTCCCAAATTCTACTGCTTGATTCCTTTTGTTGAAATATTTGTATACCTTGCTATTCTTCTTGATTGATGAAGTGTTGTCAAGTAAAATTAAAACTAAATAATCTCCTAGATCATCCATATATTTATAGAACTTCTTATCAAAATCTCCATTTCCACTTTCTATAAATGCAGCCACATCTTTTAATATCACAATTTTTTTACTGGACATAAAAGGCAGCGTTTCGCAAGCATTAATTAAGTCCTCTAATTGAGTATCCTTACCCTCTAGCTTAGAATAATTTAAAGCTTCTAATGAATCTTCAATATATGTATTCTTTAAACTTTGAAGGGCTATATTCATCATATACTCTTCATCTCCAATAAAAAGATATGAAGAATCTAAATTGTCTTTTTTTATATGATCTATAAATTCATTGTAAATCATAAACCTCATCTCCTTTGTAGGATGATATTTTAACCATTATATATATTAACACAAAATACAATACATAAGCCATTAAGTATACTATATTATCATAAATGTATGTAGATAAATTAGGCTTGGGCTTTTCACTATCCTTTAAATAAGTTTCTATTTCATAATCATTCTCATCTATAATAACTTTTACAAGCCCCATATTATCAGTTCTATAGACAGCTGCACCAAGAGAGTTATATCTATTTAACACTTCATCACTGGGATGATTGTATAAATTGTTCCTACCAACTTGGATAATAGCGTCCTGTGGTCTTATACTTTGTAAAAACTCATCAGTAGATGAAGTATTGCTTCCATGATGAGGTACTTTGATAATATGGATGTCGTCGATGATCTTATCTTTAATCAAGTATTCAGCTTCTCTTTCTATGTCTCCTGTAAGTAAAATATTTGTACCATTGGTTCTAAGTATAGACACCATAGAACTATTATTTGAATCAAGATTTGATGTATTTGGCCAAATTATATCTAGTGTAATAGAATCGTCTAATTTTAGTTTGTCATTTTCCTTAAGTATAATTGATTTTGCATCACTTGATTTGATGGAATTTAGCATTTCTTCATCATCAGGTAAATAGGTGGAAAACAGATATCTAACATCTAAAATATCCAATATCAGTGGTACTCCTTGACTATGATCAGCATCAAAATGAGTTATAAATAAACCCTCTAGTTTATTGATACCTAATTTTTCTAAATAAGGAATGGTAATCCCTTCAGCTATATTATAATCTCCAAAAAAACTACCTCCTGTATCCATTAAGTAATCTGCCCTTTTAGTCCTTATTAGTATAGAATCACCTTGTCCTACATCTATGAAATGTAATTCTGTAGATTTATCATTTATTATTGAGTATATATTTATCATCGTTAGAAGAATTAAATAAACAGCCACAACTTTTACCATGATCTTATCTAGCTTCTTTATATTAATAAGATCAAATATTATAAATAGGATTATATAAAAGATTATCCCTGTTATAATTTCAGGCGAAAACACCTTAAATGAATTTATATTGATTCCATTAAGCCAGTTAAGCATGATCCCTTCTATATTCAATAAATTTTCTAGAATTATTCCTATCAATCCATTAATCCCATGAAGATTTGTAAAAATTATCATCAAAAATCCCAAGATTAAGGAAAAGGATATAATAGGGATAATTATAAGATTTGCAATTAGACTAATTAAATTTATATTGTTAAAATAATATGCTTGAAATGGTAATAGACCAATCTGAACTCCAAGTATAGATGATAATGATTGGGTAATCTTATTTTTAAAAGGATAAAACCCTTGCCTAATCCTAGGTGTAAATATCAGTATTGAAAATGTGGCTGCAAAGGATAACTGAAATCCAAGATTAAATATATAGTAAGGATTAATTATTAATAGTATGAACATAGCTAAACTAAGTGAATTAATTGAGTCATAGGGCTCATGAATTAATTGGGAATAATATAGAATTGTAAACATAATACTTGATCTAAGAATCGATGGCGGAAAGCCAATCAAATATCCATAAATCCATATAGTGGATAATGTAATAATTATATTAATTCTTCTTTTGATTCCTAAATTAGATAATACAAAGGATATAAAACCAGAAATAATCCCAATATGAAGACCTGAGACCGCCAATAAATGAGCTAGTCCCATATCTCTATATACATCTATGTCCTCACTGGATAAATAAGATGATTGTCCTAAGAAGATACCTGTCATTAGGCTGGCGTTCTTCTCTGATAAATAGGTGTTAAAAGTATTTACAATGGTGTCAGTAAATTTGGATTTAAGCCTATATTTTAATGCTATATTTTCACTATTTATTACTGTTATTGAATGCCCTTTGATACTCATAGTAGTATGTATTTTTTCAGTCTTAAGATTTAATCTATAATTAAATAATCTTGGGTTTGTATTTTCCTTTGGGAGTCTTAGTTCTCCGCTAAAATATATTCTCTCTCCTATGTGTAAGCGATCATTACCAGTTACATTTAGAATGATCTTTTCCTTCATAATGGATTTATTATCAGCATAATCTACAGATACGATATATTTATTAAAGTCATCCTCACCTTTTATTGTTTCTTCAACAATTCCCATATAATCTAATCTTTTATCAATATTATTTATAAGAAGACTTCTATCACCATTGATTCCAATAAAGATCCCTAATAAAAAGAATAAAACTAGTATTACCCTTTGATTTATGGCATTCTTTATTATATTATATATTAAAGCGACAATTACAAAACTAAGCAGAATAAATATAAAATATCTATTGATTTCAAAATAATGTGAAAACAAAACTCCCATAATCAAGGGGACTATCAATATACTAAAAGGCTTGTTCATATCTCTCTCCTATAATTGTAAAGGTATTTATTTAATTATAGCATAGGGATATAAAAAAGTAAGATAATAACCAAATTATGAAAGGCTGGGTGATATTATATGACATATAAAGTTTTTATGGAAAATCCTTATCTTAAGGAAATGGACAGCAAGATCATAAAAAATGAATTTAAAGATAATAAATCCTATATACAACTGGACAAAACAATATTCTATCCACATTTAGCAGGTGGACAACCTATGGATTTTGGTACTATTAATGGTGTAGAAATTCTTGAAGTATATGAAGATGGTGAAGAAATCATCCATGTAGTTAAAGGTGAGCTAAAAACAAGTAGGGTTCATTTAGCTATAGATTGGGATAGAAGATTGGATTTGATGCAGCAACACACTGGGCAGCATCTGTTATCCTCATCTTTTGATAGATTATTTAATGCAGAGACCATAGGTTTTCATATGGGTGATGAATATCTAACTATAGATGTTAAAAAGCCATATCTTACAGAAGACGAGGCCTCACAAATAGAATATTTAGCCAATAAAGTAGTCCAATCAAATTTTAGAGTCAAATCCTATTTTGTAGAACATAATCAATTGTCTAAATTACCCCTAAGAAAGGATACTTCTATTGAAGATGATAATATTCGAATTGTGGAAATAGATAACGTTGACTATTCTGCATGTTGTGGAACCCACGTATCAACTACTGGAGAAATAGGTTTGGTAAAAATACGTAAATGGGAAAAATACAAAGGTAATATTAGGGTAGAGTTTATTTGTGGAACAAGGGCTCTAAAGGATTATGCATGGAAGAATACTTATATTAAAGAGATAGGAAAGCTATTATCCTCTAAGGATACTGATGTATTAGATAAAGTTGAACATCTCTATAATGG
Source organism: Tissierella sp. (assembly GCA_012735585.1). Lineage (GTDB taxonomy): Bacteria > Bacillota > Clostridia > Tissierellales > Tissierellaceae > JAAYTL01. The sequence continues at coordinate 1,614 of JAAYGX010000108.1, read as the reverse complement.
AAAAGAAACCTTGGAGAAAGAAAATAAATACTTAAGGGAGCAAATTTACAATATTAAAGCTGAGCTTTTTCTAAAGGAAAGTAAAGAAGAAAATGGTGTAAATTATATAATCAAGGAATTCAAGGATATTGATATGAAAGAAATAAATTTAATATCGTCTAACTTAAGTCGAAGTCAAGTGAACTTAATTCAAGTTTATAGTATTAGTACTAATGAGCTCGGACAATTTCTAATATGCAAAAGTAAGGATTTAGAAATTGATCTTAAAGAAATATTCGAAAATGTTTCAAATAGAATTATTATCAAAGGTGGCGGAAATCAACAGATGATTCAAGGTGCGTCATCAATTGCTATTTTAGGTAATGTAATCAATACTTTTAAAACTGAAATCAAAAAACATTTTAAAGGTTAGGGAGCACCCTAACCTTTTTATCATTCTACCTGTGCTCATTGTATTCTAGGTGAATCTTAGATGAAGAATCTTGTTATTTCATATGACTTTCTATTTCCGTCCATATTCTTTCCTTAACTTCGTCTACACCTTTGTAATTAACAGCCTTCTTATAGGATTCTTCTAAAGCTAGATGATTATCTTTAGCTCCTCTTAATCCTTCTATACCACCTAGAACAAGTTCATTGAACATTTTAACCTCATAATTTTCCTCTTCTGGTTTTTCTTTAGGTTTATTAAAATGTTCATTAAAATCTATTAGTGTATTAGTAAATTCCAGAGTTTTATGATTTGATGAAATAATTGTATCTAACTCAAATATAATAATAGATTCAATTTTTGATGGTATTAGGGAGTTATAATAAATTTCTATATGGTAGTCCCTTAGTGTGCATTCTTCTATAATCCTTTTTAGAAAATCACTTTTACCAGTACCTATATCACCTTTTATATAATACCTATTATTTACATCAGCTAGTATGAATTTAGTATTATCCACATAGCCATTAGGAGTGTAGGCTGTAGAGAACATTTTTCGAACTTTAAAATCCCTATTCACATCCATAGGCTCCTTACTAAATATCTTATCTATACTTGCTTTGCTTAAAGTATTTATCCCTTTGAAGTCTACAAATTCTTTGTTGGTCTCTTCAATCTCTTCATTGATTGTCTTTGCAGCCTTAAATTAGTTAAATGCTCTTCTATATGCCTTTTTATTATTTGCTTTAGCTTCAACTATATCCGCTTTTGAGTCTTGTATTTTTTCTGTATTTATAAATTGTGTCAAATCCATAATGGTTTCACTAATACCTGGATAGGTTGGATCTACAGGATGTGGTGGTGTCCCATCTATAATACCTATCCCAAGCTCCTCAATCACCACTGCATCAATAGAACCGGCATCGGATGGGCAATGATGCAGCTCAACAGAGTAACCCTTCTCATAGGCCCTCTTGCCTATCTCCTTCATCATGGAAGACTTACCTCCACCTGGCATACCCTTTAGTATATAAAGCATATTTCTATTTGGTCCAATTATATTATCATGGAAAGAATAGAAGCCTTCAGCAGTGTTCCCTCCTGGAAATATCCTACGAACATTAGCCATATAAACAACCTCCTTGAAATGATTATATTATATAATTTATTCCCTTAAGGAGTAT
>JAAYGX010000107.1 GCA_012735585.1 Tissierella sp. | reverse complement strand
TTTCATATAATTTATTATAAACCCTTTGAACCTCTTCTTTTTGTATTTTCAAATTATATTCGTTTAAACTTAAATATAAACAAATCACGGCAATATCAATTAAAATAATTAATGAACATATTAAGAAAAATATGTTATTAATATTCTGAGATCCAATAACAATGCTTAAATAGAATAGTAAAATCATTGATACAATCGAAATTAATAAAATTCCAACAAAAAGTGCATTGATTGCTAATGAAAGCATTACATTAGCAGGCTTTAAAATCTTACTGAATAAAATCATACTAATAAAAGTGAGAAATTTACTAATTAATCCTAGTAGAAAAATGGAACTAGTATAATTGATGCTAAAATCATCTATTGAAATATCTAGAGTGTTAACAACAAAGGAAACAACAATTAATTCTATGGAGATAATTATAAAATGGTAAAAGACGACTAAGATCAATCGATATTCCCACTTAAAATCGTATAAATATGTACAAATAAATAAAACTATTGTAAGTACGAGAATCTTTAAATGAGGGGCAACCCCTGAAATAGTTAATGTAAAAACTAAAATAGTTATTCCAATTGTTAAGAATAAATCAGTTAACCACTTTCTTCTATCATCTATTTTAAAATGGTTCAATAAAAATACAAAAAGTAGTGAATCGAATAAACAAAGTATAAAGCTTAATATATTGTTGGTATTAAACAAAAAATCATCCCTTCTCAGAAATTAGAAATTCAAAATAAGTTTCTTTAAAATCTCTAACTCTCCCTCTAGCTATAAATAATTTATGTCCATTCATTAGAATGATATCATTATATTTAACATCCTTTATTTGATTTAAATTAACTAGGATACCTCGATATATTTCATAAAAATTATTATCTACTAAATTAATAGGTATATCTTTAAGAGTTCTATAGTTTGTAGTATAACTCTGATTATTTGTATGTACAATTACGTGTCTATTAGATACTTCAAAATAAGATATCTCGTTTAATTTTAAACTTACTTTATCTTCATTTGTAGGAAATGCATAATATTTAATTAATGAATTAAAATTCTTAATTAAAGAATCTATAATAGGACCTATTTCTGTTTCAAAGTGACTTTTTCTAATAAAATTATAGATTTTTAAGTCCAAAATTTTATATATTTCATCATTCTTAGATGTAATAAAAATAAATAGACAAGCATCATCTAATTGTCTTATCTCTCTAGCAATTTCAGTGCCACTAAGTCCAGGACGCTGCACATCAAAAAATATAACATCATATCTTTCTCTAGCATTAGTGATTTCATCAAGTAATTCCTCACCAGAGCTGAATAAATTGATTGAGTAATTAAGGTCCAATTTAATTAATTTAGAATCTATGATGGATTCTAATTCTTTTGCGAAGACAATATCATCTTCACATATGGCTATTTTCAACATCAAAACAACCCCCTTTAAGAATGTACAATAAAGTTTATTTGAAAATTACCATTCACGCCATAAAAATACCACTTAGTCCAATATTAAACATTTATTATATATATCAATTATAATTATATATGAAGGAGGAGATAAATGAAAGTTTTAGAGCCTTTTATTGTAGTAGATGAAGATGAAGTTGAAATAGTATTATATGGATTGAAAATTATCGCCTCTCATATTGTGACAGTATTCGTAGTTTTAATCACTGGATTATTGCTTCGTTCAATGGATATAGCAGTTATTTACCTGGGAGTTCTATTTTTACTTAGACGTAATGTAGGAGGATATCATTGTAAGACATATATAGGATGTCTGCTTACTACGAATATAACTTTTATGGTAATTGCTGTGACCAATAGGTGGGCTATCCAAGGGGTAAAAGAAATATTGGGAATTTTTTTATTGCTTTATTCAGTGATTAAAATTTATAATGCTGAGCCTATAATGAATAGAAATAGAATTGTAAGTAGAGATACAATTAACAGAAGTAATAAAAGAAAGGTAAAGTGGTTATCCGTATTAATTATTATAGCAATAATTTTTCATTCTTTATCTAGACAAGCTATATTGAATAGTTATGATTACTTCTATGCAATTAGCAGTACCATGATGGTAATTGCGTTGAGTATAAAAGTTAAAGATATTGGAGGTGAAAGATATGAAGAAGTTAATGAATAAAGGTCTTAAGAAAATGAATAATATAGCTAAAAAAGTAGCAGAAGATTCACCTGAAACTTTATCTGTTTTTATATTTTATGAGCCTAAAATGCCTGAAAGTTTGAAGCGGCTAGAAGGCAAAAGATAGGATGTTAGGGTAAGGGGGTTACCAATCCATATTAAGTACACTAGTATTTTATGCTATAGAAAAAAGACATATCATAAATTATATATCAAATAATGAAAAAGAGTAGTAGAACTTTTAGAGTTACTTTATTATCAGCAGCTATCGGCTTTTAAATAATAACATCAGGTAAGATTATATCAATAGTAATTAAATCTAGTGTATGGCTTAATAAAATAAAAATCAATAGAAAAGGGGCAAATTATAAATGAAAAAAATGATAAGTTTAATATTAGTGATATGCTTATTGTTATCTGGAGTACAAGTTTTTGCAGTTAATGATACATCTGATTATCTTATTTCCAATGTTATAAATACCGAAGCCTATTCTAAAGAAAAAATTATAAATTTAAAAACTGGAGAAGAAGAAATTTTGGAGTCATTTGTAAACGAGGATGGAACATTAAGTTTCATAGCTACTTCAAATAAAAATGTATTCCATATTGAAGAAGAGAATGATAATATTGTTATTAGTGAAGGGGCAGAAGTTATACAGGTAATTCCCGTAGTTAAGGAAAAATTAGAAACTAATGAATTACAATTAAATAATGAAATAATGCCCTTAGCTTGGGGAGCTTGGAGTAGTCCATTAGTGACATATCATGATATAGCTTTTGAATTTGGTATTTCTGTAGGAGCTATGGCTGGAGCAATTGCAACATATCTTACCAAAAGTTTAACCATAGGAAAACAGATGGCAGTATCTTTTGGAACATCGGTTGCCTCGGGATTAGTAGCAGCAGGATTATTTAACGTTTATATAAAGAGATCAACTCGCACCAGAGTTGATTTAGCAAATCAATTGTATGCATTCGAAAGAACTGAATCCTTTTATAAATACAGTAATTATTCAGGGTTCATTGATTCAAAAAGTGATTATTGGGAAGGCGATGCTGTTAATTAAGAACAAAGTAAGGCAATAGCATAAAAATTCTAAGTAAATTAAAATGAGCACACTTAACTATTTGTGCCGCTAGCAATGTTGGAAGAATGGGGGATTTTATGAGAATAGATAAACAAATAAAAGGAGATTTAATTACTGTACTAGTAACTAG
>JAAYGX010000009.1 GCA_012735585.1 Tissierella sp. | reverse complement strand
TTCAAAGGATATTTCCGGAAGAACCAGATGAAATTAAGGATAGAATCGTTGAAGAAAAAATGATGACTTCTATGCCTTTATTCTATATGGGATTTAAGGATACTGATACTGGCTATAAGGGAAAAGAGATGGTAAAAAAAGATATTGTTACGAATATAATATTAGATATGCTATTTAGTGAAAGTACGGAGTATTACAATGAACTATATGAGGAAGGTATCATAGACAACAGTTTTGGTGCCTACTATACTTGTAAAGAGACCTATGGGCACTCCCTTATAGTTGGTCAGTCAAAGGAACCTGAAAATATTTATGAAAGAATAAAGAATAGAATAAAAGAGCCAGTAACTGAATTATTAAAAGAAGATGACTTTAATAGATTAAAGAAAAATGAACTTGGTAACTTCATCATAGGAATGAATTCTATCGAATTTATAGCCAATAATTTTACTGATCTATATTTTAGCGATTTTATGATTACTGATTATCTTGAATTGTTAAAAGAAATCAAGTATGAAGATATTATAGAGAGATTTAACACTCATTTTAAAGAGGAAAATCTATCATTATCAATTATAAGACCATTATAAGTATGTGAATTGTTTGGGTTTTATGATATACTTAATAGATAATTTCTATTGAAAGGTGGCACATTATGGACCCAGTTGCTTTTGAGATTTTTGGATTGCCTATTAGGTGGTATGGCATTTTAATTGCATCGGCATTTTTAGTTGGTACAATTATAGCCATAAGAGAGGCAAAAAGAAAAGGTAAGGACGAAGAGATATTAATAGATCTATTGTTGTTTGCAGTTCCAGCAGCATTAATTGGCGCAAGGATTCACTATGTAATATTTAGTTGGGACCTTTATAAGGATAATCCTATGGAGGTCTTTAACTTTAGGGGTGGGGGATTAGCAATCCATGGTGGAATAATTGCTGCTGTGATTGTAGCATTAATATTTTGTAAGATTAGAAAACAAAATTTTTGGGAATTTGCAGACATCACTGCCCCAAGTATAATTTTAGGTCAAGCTATAGGAAGATGGGGGAACTATGCCAATCAAGAAGCCCATGGAGGACCTACAGATTTACCTTGGGGAATAATGATCAATGGAGTAAAAGTTCACCCTACATTTCTTTACGAATCCATATGGAACTTCTTAGCATTTGTATTTTTGATGTGGTATTCAAGAAACAAATCTAAAGTAGATGGAGAAGTGTTCTTACTCTATATCATACTTTATTCGTTTGCAAGGTATTTTATTGAAGGATTAAGAACAGATAGCTTGATGTGGGGGCAGTTTCGAGTAGCGCAACTTATCAGTGCTCTATCTATACTAATAGCTGCAATCATACTATATCGTAAAAGAAAAGATATCATATAATTAATTAGAATTATCTAAACAGAGACTATGTCTCTGTTTTTTTTGTGGAGAAATATAATTTAAATTCGAAGAAAGAAACAGGACCAAGGTCCCAAAAAAATAACAAAATAATTGAAATATGTAGAAGGAATTGCTAAAAGGGTATAGAATGTATATAATAGTGGTAGGAAGTGGAGTGAAGTGGTAGAAAGTATAGAGGCGGTTGGTATAAATGTTTATAGGTGAGTATCAACACACACTAGATACAAAAGGAAGAATAATTGTACCATCTAAATTTAGAGAGGAACTTGGTGATGAATTTGTTATTACCAAGGGCTTAGATAACTGTCTTTTTGTTTACCCACAAAATGAATGGAAGGTACTAGAAGACAAACTAAAGACACTTCCACTTACCAATAAAGATGCTAGGGCATTTGTTAGATTTTTCTTTTCAGGTGCATGCGAATCTACATTGGACAAGCAGGGGCGTGTACTAATCCCAGCTAATTTAAGAGAACATTCAAAGATTGATAAAGATGCGGTTGTTATAGGCGTATCCACAAGATTGGAGATTTGGAGTAAAGAAGAATGGGAAGGCTATATAGATGAAGATAATCTAAGCTATGATAGTATCGCTGAAAAGATGGCAGAGCTTGGAATTTAAAAGGAGGTTTTTCCATGGAGTTTAAACATATACCAATAATGTTAGATGAAGTAATTGATGGATTAAATATTAAAGAAGATGGGATTTACCTTGATGGAACTCTTGGTGGAGCAGGTCATTCTAAAGAAATTGTAAAAAGATTAGGTAATGGACGACTTATTGGGATAGATCAAGATGAAAATGCTTTAAGAAAAGCTAAAGAAGTGCTTTCAAATTATTCAGATAAAGTTATATTTGTTAAGAATAACTACGAAAATATTGATTCTGTATTAAAGGAGCTACATATAGAGAAAATTGATGGAATACTTTTAGATATTGGGGTATCTTCACATCAATTTGATGAAGTTTCAAGAGGGTTTTCCCATAACCAAGATGCACCACTAGATATGAGAATGGACAGAAGTCAAGGGATATCAGCTTGGGATGTAGTCAATAAATATTCTAAAGAGAGGCTCGAAGATATTATTTTTAACTATGGTGAAGAAAGATGGGCTAGAAGAATTGCTGAATTTATTATAGATGAAAGATCCAATAGTCCGATTGATACAACACTTGATTTAGTATCAGTCATTAAAAAAGCTATACCAAAGAAAGTAAGGATGGAAGGTCATCATCCGGCTAAAAAAACATTTCAAGCTATTAGAATAGAAGTAAATAGAGAATTAGAAGTACTAGAAAACTCAATAGAAAAAATGATTCAACTACTTAATCCTGGTGGAAGGTTGGCAATTATAACCTTTCATTCTTTAGAAGACAGGATTGTGAAAGAAATGTTTAAGGAACTATATAAGGATTGTATATGTCCACCGGAAATACCACAATGTATATGTGAAAAACATAGAGAAATTGAAATTATAACTAGAAAACCAATTACACCAACAAAGGAAGAAATTGGACTCAACCCAAGATCAAGATCGGCAAAACTTAGGATAGCTGAAAAACTTTAAGGTTCTAAATAAATAAGGGGGAGAATAAATTGTTAGTAGCTAAAGCTGAACTAAACTATTATCCTGAACATGTTTACCAAGAAGAATACAAAGAGATTAAGAAAAATCAAAATAACAATAGAAAAGATAATAAAAAGAACAATAAGTACAAAGCACTCATTAAATTATTCTGTTTATTTATTGCTATTATAGTACTTTCTACAAGCTTATTTATTTTATTCAGATATGCTACTATTACACAAGTAAGAATGGAAGTAACCGCATTGGAAAGACAAAAAGTTGAGTTGGAGAAAGATAAATTAAATCTATTAGCAGACCTTGACGGAGTAAAAAGCTCTTTAAATATAAGTGAAGATGCTATGTACAAACTTGGAATGTCATATCCAAAAGAGGGTCAAGTAATTTACTTATCACTTGAAGATACAATAGATGATACTGTACAAAGCGTAAGTATATCCGATAAATTAAACGAGGTGTTAAGTATGTTTTCGGGTTTATTTTAGGAGGTTAAGAATTTGAATACACCTGTTAAATCATCTAAATCTAGATTAAAATTCACATTAGCTGTAGCAGTAGTTTTAGTTACAGTATTAACTATCAGAATAGGGTATCTACAGATTTACAAAGGTGACGATTTAAGAAAAGGAGCACTAGAACAATGGACTAAATCCATTGATATAAAACCTAAAAGAGGAGTAATCTACGATAGAAAAGGAAGTAGACTAGCAGTAAGTGTAAATGCTTTTACTGTATGGGCCTATCCAGCAGACATTAAAGATCCAGAAAATACAGCTCTTACTATAGCTGAGATACTTGATATGGATGTGGATTTGATCTATGAAAAGATTACTAAGAAGCATAGTTCAGAGAAGATTAAGCAATGGATTACAACGGATGAAGCTCATAAGCTAAGACAAGAAAGATTAAGTGGAATCAGTGTTATTGATGACAATAAAAGATACTATCCGAATGGTAATTTTGCATCCCACATATTGGGCTTTACAAATATAGATAATGTGGGACTAACAGGTATTGAAAGGATATATGACAATGATTTGACTGGAATACCGGGAAAATGGATGAAGATGACTGACGCAGCCAATCGACAACTACCTTATGACGGAGAAAAAATATATGAACCAACCGATGGTACTTCCCTAGTATTGACTATAGATGAAACTATACAGCACTTTGCAGAAAAAGCAGCTGAGCAAGCCTTATTTGATAATAAGGCTAAAAATGTTTCTATTGTAATAATGGAGCCTAAATCTGGTGATATATTAGCTATGGTTTCAAAGCCTGATTTTGATCTGAATAATCCCAGAGAACCTGTGGATGAAGGACTTAAGGCAGAATGGGCTAATTTACCAATGGACAAATTACAAGATAAATGGAATGATCTATGGAGAAACTTTAATGTTAATGATATATATGAGCCAGGATCCACGTTTAAATTAATTACTGCAGCTGCAGCACTTGAGGAGAATACAACAAGCCTAAATCACCACTATTTTTGCAATGGGTTTTATACAGACATAAAGGGTGTAACCCTCAAATGTGCAAGATGGTATAATCCACATGGCAATCAATCCTTAAGAGAAGCAATGAATAATTCATGTAACATTGCATTTATAAATATTGGTAAACAATTAGGCAAAGAAAAGTTTTATGATTATGTGAAGGCCTTTGGATTTGGGCAAAGAACAGAAGTAGATTTACTAGGAGAACAAAGGGGAATTATCCCAAGTAGTGCAGATGTTATAAAAGAAGTAAATTTAGCTACAATGTCCTATGGTCATGGTGTAGCGTTAACGCCTATGCAATTGGTAAATGCAGTATCTGCCATGTCTAATGGTGGGTATTTAATGAAACCAAGATTGGTAAAAGAATTAGTTGATTTTGAGGGAAATATTGTAACTACCTATGAGCCAGAAGTTAAAAAACAAGTTATTTCAAAGGAAACATCTGATACTTTATTAAGTATGATGGAGACAGTAGTTTCTGATGGTTCAGGTAGTAGAGCGACAGTTCCTGGTTATAGAGTTGGCGGTAAAACAGGTACTGCTCTAAAAATCGTTGACGGTAGATATGCTCAAGGAAAATACATAGCATCATTTGTAGGTGTTGCACCTATTGATGATCCACAATTGGTGATATTAGTTAATGTTGATGAACCATCTGGCACTTATTATGGGGGTACAGTAGCAGCTCCTGTAGCACAGAGTATATTTAGGGAAACATTTAACTATTTAGAAATACCTCCTCAATATACTGAAGATGAATTAGAGGAGAATCTACCGAAAGTAGTAGTTCCTGATCTTAGAAATCTCTTAATTGAAGAAGCAGGGAGAACTTTATCTAATTTAGGGCTTAGATACACAACTGAATATTTAGAGTTAACAAATGATTCAACAGTAATAGAACAATTCCCAGCACCTGGGGTAGAGGTCCAAAAAGGATCTATTATTGATTTATATTTAAATATTGTACCAGGTAATACTATAAGTATGCCATATCTAATAGATATGACCAAGGAGCAAGTCATTGAAACTCTAGATGATATGAATCTAAAATACACCTTAACTGGTAATGGGGCTGCTGTAGAGCAAATTCCATTACCGGGAGAAGAAATTACGACTAGTACTGAGGTATTAGTGGAATTTAAGTAGACTGATAGATAATGTTAATAGGCGACTTTTTTAAGTTGCCTTTTAATTAATTATTCTACTATTGGAGGTGTATCAAGTTGTTGTTATCTAAAATTATAGGGAAGTATCCATATAGGTCAATAAATGGGAATCAGGATTTAGATATTACTGGTATTGAACACAATTCTAAGAATATAAAAGAAGGCAATTTGTTCATTGCTCAAAAAGGTTATAATCTTGATGGACATAACTATATAGACGATGCAATAGAAAAGGGTGCTGTAGCTATTGTAAAAGATAAGGATGTTACTTTAAATCAGGACATCACAACTATTGACGTACATAATTCAACAGATGCTTTAGGATATTTTGCCGCAAAATATTATTACCACCCTTGGACTAGTATGAATACAATAGGTATTACAGGGACAAACGGTAAAACTACTACATCCTATATAATTAAACATATATTAGAAATAAACCAACAAAAAGTGGGCATAATTGGTACCATGGGTGTTATAGTAAATAATAAACATATAGATATACCAAATACTACACCTGATTCATTAGAGATACAAAAAAATTTAAATCATATGATTGAAAAAAAAATGGATTATTGTATAATGGAAGTTTCCTCACATGCTTTGGAAATGAAAAGAGTCAAATATATGGACTTTAATATTGGTATATTTACAAATTTATCCAAGGATCATTTTGATTACCATAAAACGATGGAAAACTATTTTAATTCTAAATTAAAACTTTTCTTTAAGACCAATAAATTAAATATAATAAATATAGATGACTTTTATGGTAAAAGAATAATTGAAAGTATAAATAACCGGGCTGAAAACATTACATATGGGCTAAAGCATGGAGATATCTTTGCCACAGATATAGTTTATCTAAAAAGTAGACCTAGTTTTAAACTTAATACTCCAAAGGGGACAGTTAATATACAACTTAAAATCCCTGGAGAATTTAATATATATAATTCCCTAGCTGCTGCGGCTTGTTGCTATGGATTAGGTATTGATTTAAATATAATAAAAGAAGGTCTTGAAAGTTTTAATGGAGTAAAGGGAAGATTTGAAGAAATAGAAACAAGTCATGATTTTAATGTAATTATAGACTTTGCTCATACCCCAGAGGGAATCAAAGAAGCCTTAAAAGCTATAGATAAATTTACTGAAGGCAGAAAAGTAATTGTATTTGGCGCTGGCGGAGATAGAGATCGATCAAAAAGACCAGAGATGGGTAAAATAGCAGGGGAAAACTCTGATTTAGTAATTATAACATCAGATAATCCAAGGAATGAAGAACCTGAAGATATTGCTAATGACATAGTTCAAGGTGTTATGGAAACCGACTGTGATTATATAGTTATTTTAGATAGGAAAGAAGCCATAAATTATGCTATAATGAATTCTGTATCTAAAGATACCATACTGATATCTGGCAAAGGTCATGAGGATAGTATAACTATCAAAGGCAAGAAAATTCCCTTTGATGAAAGAAAAATTATTTTAGAAATAATAAACAAAATTTAGATTTTATTTATTACCTGAGAGGAGAAACATAATGATTGAATATATAGATATAATTAGAACTTTAGCAATCTCATTTTTAATAACATTATTATTAGGGCCTATTGTAATTCCCATGCTAAAAAGACTAAAGATTGGTCAGAGTATAAGGGAGGAAGGCCCTAAATCCCATTTAGCTAAATCTGGTACCCCGACAATGGGAGGATTAATAATAATGCTGGCTTTAGTTATAACTGTATTTTCATCAGGAATAGTTACGGAAGATACTTATGTTTTAGTGTTGGCCACATTGGGATTTGGGCTTATTGGATTTATTGATGATTATATTATAGTGGTAAAGAGAAGAAATTTAGGCCTTAAAGCAAATCAGAAAATGGCAGCCCAGGTTATTTTAGCAATTGTCTTGGCCTTATATCAGTCCAATACATCGGAATTAGGAACCAAAGTAATAGTTCCATTTTTAGAGAATCAGTATTTAGACATGGGAATTTTATATATACCATTCATTGTATTTGTGGTTGTTGGTACAGTTAACAGTGTAAATCTAACTGATGGGCTGGATGGTGTAGCATCAGGAATAACATTAATAGTCATGTCATTTTTTAGCTTAATTGCCTTAAAATGGGGATTTAGGAGTATATCCTTATATGCTACAGCACTTGCTGGAGCTTGCTTAGGTTTTCTAATGCACAACTCATACCCTGCTAAGGTATTTATGGGGGATACAGGTTCTCTGGCCTTAGGAGGAGCAGTGGCAAC
>JAAYGX010000106.1 GCA_012735585.1 Tissierella sp. | reverse complement strand
TTCAAAATATTTTTGAGTTATACACACCTTGTTACTGTATATATACCCAAAAATGGGGGAATCCAGCCATTTCAATAGATTGAAATGCAGTAAATATGCGAGTTGCAGAGTTCTGCAACGAGCTAAAATCAAAAATATAAGGAGGAATCAATTTGAAAATAGCAATTGTTACAGATAAGTCTAGAGAGAAACTTATTCCTTTAGTGGAAGCTCAAGCAGAAGATAATCAAAAGATGCAAACTGTTATGGCTATTACAGAAATTTTATCACAAAAATATGAATGTATTGAATTAACAGCTGATGAGAATATCATCACAAGTTTAAAAGATGAAAAAGTAGACTTAGTTTTTAATTTATGTAACGGTATCGAAGGGTATAGTAAGCTGGCCCAATTTCCGGCAATGTTAGAATTTGCTAATATCCCTTATACTGGTTCCTCAATTCTTGGACATGCTTTAGCCATAAACAAAATTTTCGCATCAACAGTCTTCAAGTCAAAGAATATACCAACCCCTGGGTTTGTATCAATTGATAGTATAAAAGATTTAGATGATGTGGATATGGAATTTCCTATATTAGTTAAACCTAGTGATGAAGGCTCAAGTAGAGGAATTCATCAGGACAGTTTAGTGTTTAACAAAGAAGAATTAGTAAATAAGGTAAAGGATAGTTTACATACCTATACTCCGCCTATTATGCTAAACGAGTATATTGACGGAAGAGAATTTTCCATAGGAATCATTGGAAATGGTGACCAAGCAACGACACTTCCTATCCAAGAAGTTGACTTATCAGAATTACCAGAAGGACTTTTGAAATTTAACAGTTTCGAAGTCAAATCTACTTACAAACCTCATGTTAAGTATCATTTTCCAGCAAGAATAACAGATGAAGAAAAAGAATTAATAGAGTCTGCAGCATTAAAAGCATTTAAATCTCTCCTACTTAGAGACTATGCAAGAGTAGATATCATCCTTAAGGATAAAGTCCCATATGTACTTGAAATCAACTCCTTGCCAGGACTTATGAAAACTAAAAGTTCACTATTTAGAATGGCAGAAGTAACTGATTTAGGCTATGAAGGATTAGTATTTAAGATTGTAGATGAAGCAAGAAAGAGATATGGAATTTAAAAATATTCCATACTAACTATTAGATAAAAAAATTGTCATCCTGAGCCCTAGCCAAGGATCTTAAGATTCTTCACTAGGTTCAGAATGACAATTAATATAATTAGAAGGACAAAATAATCTTATATATCTATTTTGTCTAGTTCATTTAATTTATATTGTTCAATATTTCTAATCAGCTTTGTTGGATATTCAGGATCTGTCGCATATCCTGCTCTTCTTATGGCCCATGCCGCTTGAGTACTATCATACATTACTTCTCTTACAGGCTCGTATCTTTCCCTTTCCAATAAGAATGCATTATAGTCATTCCAACTTTCACCTATGCTATTATACGCTCTAAAATTATCATCAACATTATAACTAACCCCATTGTAAACTTCCCATGTTCTAATGGTTACAGAGCCAGCTGGACCCGTACCCTTTATACCAAATAAATTATATGATACTTTGCCAGTGTATTTGTCCACACCAACGGATTGTCCCCAACCGGTCTCAAGTATTGATTGGGATGTTTGTAATGCTCCAGATAATCCAGTCTTTAAAAAGGATTCTCTAGCTAGTTTTGACGCTACATCAAGGAACTTATCCTTTTCTATAACAGCAGCTTTTCCATATATCTTATCTAGATATACACTGAAAGGTATTTCTTCTGTTTTTACGGTTTTACCAGAATCATATATGCCTTCTGCATAGATTTTCCAGCTTCCTATATCTTCTCTCTTTGGTGAGTATAGGAATTCTTCATTAGGATTTAATTCAGTGATTTTTTTAACATTAGTCTTTGTATTAGTTAATATATATTTAACCTTATTTAATTCTACATTGCTATTGACTTTTAGGGTCTTTTGATCAGTAATTACCTCATTTGGACCTATACCCTCTAATAGTAGACTAGCTTCTCCAGATAGATTTACCTTGATAGGATCACTTTCCATGGTTCTGGACCCTTGGTATACTACTCTTACAAACAGTTCCTTCTCTCCTTTGTATTCAACTCCTGGGAACCATCTGTAGCTACCATATGGTAAAGTCTGAAGAATCTCTTCATTATTGGTTTTAGGATCTCTTAAAACATATTGGGTTTCAGATACATCAAAGTTTCTAGATGCACCCAAAGTAACAGGCTTGTCTATTGTCATACCAGAAGATACACCAGTTAACGATAATCTTTGGCTAGTATTTATACTAAATCCAATAGCATCACTTTCATAGTACTTTCCATTTTTGTCATAAGCGATCACTTTAATAGAATAATTACCATTATTTTTTACTTCAGGAGTCCAACTATAGCTTCCGTAAGGATCCTTTTCAATAGGAATCGTTGTAGTATTGGTATCTAAATTAGTAATCTCATATTCAATATAATTTGCTACAAAATTTGTATCTGGGCTTATGGTCAATCTATCTTTTATAACATCATCATTTTTAATCCCAGATAATTTAACTTGTGGTTTAACATCCATATGAACAGGAATTGTATCAGCAGATATTATATTGTTATGGTTGTCATATATGGCAGCTACAAGTGCCTTATGCCCTATATCATCTACACTTGGCAGCCAAGTATATTCACCACTAAGATCAGTACCTTGGGCAATTACTTTACCTATTGAAGTGTCTGGATCTAATAATAGATATTTTATTTCCTTAGGATTTATTAGATTACTATCTCCCAGCTCTGATTTTAACATTGTCTTTCCATTAATAGTTTGTCCCATTTCTACTGAAGAAATCTTCAAAGGATAGAATGGTTCTACAGAAGCAGGTACGCTGGAGTCAATAACCACTGTTCTAGTATCATTATCCCAATCAATATGAAGTCCAAATATATTACTTATTAGACGTACAGGTACAAAGGTTACATCATCTATTATCTTTGGTGCTACATCTGAAATAATATGATTTTTTCCGTCTTTCTCATAGGATACCAATTGACTATTGATTCTTAAATCCACACTAACATCATCTTTAACTATAGTTACAGTCTCCACTAGGCTATCCTTAGGAAACCAATCAAACTCAGCACCTAACTCATCTAGTGCAAAACGTATCGGTACTAAAGTCCTATCATTTTCAATTATAGGTCTAGGCTCTGATGTGATCTCCTTACCATCAACAACCAATCTAAAAGGTGAAACTGCATAAGAAAATACACTGAATGTCTGACTAACTAATAATACTGCTACCAAAACAGCATATAATCCATTTTTTAATAGACCAACTTTTTTCATTCTCATTCTCCCACTCCTTTCACACTAAATTATATCATATATTTTGGGGAGTATATATTAATATACGGTTACAAAAAATGGTCACATTTCATTATCTAAATCATATACTAAATATATGGGTACGTGTATATTATTCCTTTATTGGAAAAATAAGTAATTAAAGTATTACAAAAAAGTTACAAAAATGGCTTTATTTTATTTTTGTTTTAATGTATACTGTAATGGACAAGTTGTTATCCCACTAAGAGAGGAGTTTTATAGTGTTAAAAAGTAAGTCTTTAAGAAACACTGTAATGGCCTTTACATTAGCAGGAATAATGTATATAGGGTCAACACCAATATATGCCGAATTAGGCGATCAGGTACTTAAAAATGGAATGAGCCATGATGATGTAAAGACTCTTCAGCAACATTTAACAGATTTAGGATACTTTGATTACGATGGACTAACCACATATTATGGAATACACACTGAAAACGCTGTTAAAAGCTTCCAAAGTTCAGCAGAGTTGGAGCCAAGTGGTATGTTTGATGGTGCAACATATGATGCATTAGTAAAGACAATTAATCCAACGCAAGACAATACATATGACAAGAATACAGTATCAGAAGAAGTAGTAGAAGAAAATGTTGATGAAACTGATAAATACAAATTGATATTAGATAGAAGTCTAAAACTTGGTAATTCAGGTTTAGATGTAAATGCATTACAAGAGGTATTAAAAGCTCTTGGTTATCTAAAGATTGAAAATACGACTAATTACTTTGGTACACAAACAGAAAGTGCATTAAAAGCATTTCAAGAAAACCTTGGATTAGAAGCAGATGGTTTAGCAGGGCCTCAAACTATCGAAGTACTAAATAGACAATTAATTCGTAGAGGTCTAAAGATTTCAATGCCAAACAGAAGTAGTCTAGGCAGACAAACTCAAGGAGATCAAATTATATCAACTGCCAAACAATACATTGGTGTAAGATATAGATCAGGGGGAACCAGCCCAAATGGATTCGACTGTGCAGGATATACACAATTTGTATATAAACAGCACAATATTAGTGTGCCCCGTGATACATCTTCACAAGCAACAGTTGGAACTAAGCTAAGTAAGTCTGAATTACAAATTGGTGATTTAATAATCTTTAAAAATACATATAGAAGTGGACCAAGCCATACAGGTATTTATATAGGTAATGGCCAATTTATCCACGCTAGTACATCCAGAGGTGTAAGGATTGACCATGTGGATGATAATTATTGGGGAGGAAGATTTCACTCCGGTAGAAGAGTATACTAACCACATCATTTGATGTGGTTTTTTTATTTATATATAATAAACAGCCAATCCAATTAAAATCACTATAAAACCTGCAAGCCCCATAAAAATACAAAACTCATAACTTTGCATAAATAAGTCCATTTCTTTCATAGACGCATCCTCAATCCCTGCAGTTGCCCTACTCCACATATAATCTCCACTCATAGTAATCCTCCTACCTCCTAATACAGAAAGTCCCCCTATTGCCATAAGTAATACCCCTGCATATTCTAGAACTGTTTCTAAATTAGCATTCAATACAAAGTTACTTAATAAAACAGATATCAATAAAGTCAGTCCTACTACTACCATGACCTTTTTTAATACTCTAGATATTGCTTTTAATACTGCTTTAAATAATCTCTTTCCCTTTCTCATTTTCCACGCCCCTTTGATTTATCTATATATTATATTTATATACCTTTTCAATCATAATGAAACCAAAAATAAGAATATTATTACATTTATATGGAAAAACTAATTTATAGATTTATAATTGAGTCTTAAGGAGGTTCATCTATGAATATTAATTCCCAGATTGGAGTAAGCACTCCAAGAAAAGAATCTTGGGATAAGGTAACAGGTAGAGTAAAATACAATGGAGATATTATTCCTACAGGTACCCTCCATGGTAAAATCCTTACAAGTGTTTATTCCCACGCCGAAATATTATCCATTAATACATCTAAAGCAGAAATATCCAGTGGGGTACAAGGGGTAGTTACAAGTGCGCAAATACCAATATTAACAGGCCCTTTAATTGAAGATAGACCACCTTTGGCAAAGGATAAGGTCAGATATTTTGGTGAGCCAATAGCAATAGTAGTTGCAAATACCGAAGAAGAAGCAGAACGAGCCGTTAGACTAATCGAAGTGAATTATAAACCTTTACCAGTTATAAATTCTATAAATGATGCTATTAAACCAGATGCTTCACTAGTACACGATTCCCTTGGGACTTATACTTGTGACGCAGATGATATATTTCCTAAGGCCCATACAAATATTGTAGATGAAATAAATATTCGCAAGGGAGATATGGATATTGGTTTTTCAGAAAGTGATATTATTTTTGAATCCACATTTAAACTTCCACAATCGGATCACATAGCAATGGAGACTAGAAATGTTAAAGCTGAGATTCTACCCAGTGGCAAGGTAGTCATTTACACATCAACTCAAGCGCCATCCTCAGTACAAAAGGATTTAAGTAAAGCTTTTAGCATACCAGAATCTGATATCGCGGTAAAAGTGCCTTTAGTAGGTGGAGGTTTTGGAGGAAAGTCAAATACCTTTCTTGAGTATCTTGCATTTATTGCCTCAAAAGCAGTCAATGGTAAAATGGTCAAAATATCCAACACGAGAGAACAAGATATAATGTCAGCTCCATCAAAGATTGAGGTTGAAGCTACACTAAAAATAGGAGCAACCAAGGATGGAATGATAAAAGCCTTGAGGTCAAGATACTATGTTAATTGTGGAGCCTATAGTGATTCTGGACCAAGGATGGCAAGGGCAATTGCCTCAGAATGTAGTGGTCCATATAATATAGAAAATATTTATTGCGACTCCCTAGCAGTATATACAAATCACCCTTATGTAACAGCTTATAGAGGGTTTGGACATCTTTCACTTACTTTTTGTATAGAGCGGATGCTAGACAAACTGGCTAAGAAGTTAGATATTGATCCTTTAGAATTACGGATTAGAAATGGAATATCTCCTAAGGATTTATCTCCAACACAGGCAAAAATAAAACCTAGTAATATAGGTAATCTTTCTAAGTGTATTGATAGGCTAAAGGAGTTGATTCATTGGGATGAAGGTTCAATAGTCAAAATGGCCAATGGAAACATAAGAGCCAAGGGAGTCAGCTGTTTTTGGAAAACATCTTCATCACCAATAGACGCTTCATCCGCTGTTATACTTACCTTAACTAGTAGTGGTGAAATTAACCTAAATTGTTCAGTAGTTGAAATTGGTCCTGGAACAAAGACTGCCCTAGCGCAGATTCTAGCAGAGAAAATGGGTATGGATGTCAATAAGATCCATGTCAAATTAGAGGTGGACACTGAAACCGCCCCAATACACTGGAAAACTGTAGCCAGTATGTCAGTTTTTATGGCAGGAAATGCAATCATAAATGCCGCCGAGGATTTGATGACACAGATTCGTCATATTGGCTCCAAGGTACTTGACTGTTCTCCTGCTGATTTAGATATATCTAACCAAAGGGTTTATTTAAAAGATAATCCAAATATCTTCATAGACTTCAAAGATATCGTTCATGGATATAAAGATCCTCTTGGATTTGCATTTGGGAAACAGATAATTGGTCACGGAACATATTTTATGAAAGATTTAACTATAATGAACAAAGAAACTGGAATGGGTTATGTAGGTGTATCATGGAGTGTAGGTGCCCAGGCTGTCGAAATAGAATATGATCCTTTAGAGTTTTCCTATAGATTGATCAATGCCGCTACAGTCATAGATGCAGGAAAAGTAATCAATCCAAAGTCTGCAAGAAGTGTAATCATGGGTGGTATGTCTATGGGTTTGGGACTTTCTACAAGAGAAGAATTCATATTTGATGATGATGGAATGATAGAAAATAGCTCTCTTAGAACCTATAAAGTCATGCGATTTGGAGAACAACCAGAGTATATAGTGGATTTTATTGAAACACCTCAAGGCGATGGGCCTTTTGGAGCAAGGGGTATGGGTGAACATGGGATTCTTGGTATGCCTGCAGCCTTTGCTAATGCTATATCATCAGCCACTGAGGAAGAGTTTGATTATATACCGATTACTCCAGAGTCCATATGGAAAGTTAAAACAGGAGGCAAATATGATACCTTTTGATTTTGAATATTACAAGCCACAAACAATTACTGATACTATTAAGCTATATCATGATTTGGACTTAATGGGTAGGAAACCCATTTATTATGGTGGAGGTACAGAGTTTATCAGTATGGCTAGAATGCACAATGTCTACAGCGAAGCTGTTATAGATATAAAAGGAATACCAGAATTAAATATACATGAAATGAAGGATAATGAACTAATCATAGGGGCGGCAGTCACTTTAACTCAAATTGCAGAGCTTAATCTTTTTCCTTTACTTAGTCTGACAGTCAAAAGAATAGCTGATCATACGATACAAGACAAACTTACCATAGGTGGAAATATTGCTGGTACAATTATTTACCGGGAATCAGTGCTTCCACTTATGGTGGCAGACTCTGATATTGTCATAGCTAAAAAAGATGCTGTAGATAGACTGCCTTTAAAGGATGTATTTAATAAAAGGATGAATCTTGAGAAGGGCGATCTAATATGTCAAATAATAATAAAAAAAGAATATTTAAATTTACCTTCCATACATGTAAAAAGGACTAAAGTTGAAAAAATTGACTACCCTTTAATAACAATGGTTGCCCTAGAAAAAGATAAAAAGATTAGAACTGCTTTTAGTGGATTAGGAGGATACCCATTTAGGTCCTCCAAGTTTGAACAATTACTAAATAGTAATAAAAGTAATAAAGATACCAAAATTAAAGATGCAATAAATAGCTTACAAAGTTTTATCACAGATGATCTTCATGGCTCATCAGAATATAAAAAGTTTATGCTTCATAATATGTTATATGAGGCCTTAGAAAACTTTGAGGAGGGAAATAAGTGATAAAATTCTCAGGAAAAACTGTTCTCAATTTAAATATAAACGGTGAGAATTTAGATGTAGTTGTTAAGCCATCAGATACACTACTATATACTTTGCGTAATGAGCTAGGCCTTACAGGCGCAAAGCCAGGCTGTGAAAATGGTGATTGCGGTTCATGTACTGTACTAATAGATGATTGGCCTATTAAATCCTGCCTGATGCTTACGGTAGAAGCTAAGGATAAGAAAATTACTACAATAGAGGGATTGAAGAATGCACCAATTCAGAAAGCCTTTGTAGAAAATTTTGCATTTCAATGTGGTTATTGCACCTCAGGATTTTTAATGGTGTGCAATTCATTGGCCTTACATAAACCTAAAGCTAATAATCACACTATACAAGAATGGCTTCAATCAAATATATGTAGATGTACAGGCTATGAAGAAATACAATCAGCAATCAAATCAATTATCAATAATGAAATTTAAGTTAATTGGAGTGATTATATGGAAAAAGAAAGATTTCTAGATGCCATTCTGAGGCAAAGCCGAAGAATCTTGACAGAAGATAAAGTGAAAGATTTAAGTATTATTTTATTTTGGGGCTCAATATGGGGTATTTTAGAAGCTACAGTAGGACTTATGCTACATGCTTTGCCTTTTAAAGTACCCACTGGTGCTATTATGTTTCCTATAGGATATTATTTTATGCAAAAATCCTATCGGGATACCGATCATAATATGGCCATGTTCTATACATCAGCAGTTGCCGCTTCTATAAAACTCATTAATCTATTAAGTCCTATAGTTCATCCAATCAGAGTTCTAAATCCTGCTGCTTGTATATTACTTGAAGGTTTAAGCGTAGCCCTAGTATTTAAGTATTTTGTCCAAGATGGAAAAGCACTAAAGTTTATTAACGCAGTTTCAATGAGTCTTATATGGAGAGTAGGATATTATATTATGTGTTTTGGTATATTTATCCGCTTATCTATGATGAACAGTAGCTCAATACTTGAGAAAAGCTATATCATGGATTTCTTCATTAAAAATGGTCTAATTAACAGCATATTGATATATCTATACTCAAAATTACAATATAAATATAAAAATAAACCTATTATTAAATATCATCCAGTATTTTCTTCATCTGTACTTATTTTAGCTATTATTATCACATGGATGGTATAAGAGTACAGTTTTATTATCCTGTCTGTACCCGGCACCTTTCTGGGTGGGAGAGTCGAATGACATATAAAGATAGTTTAGAACTGGAGTTGAATACCAAAGATGAAAACTGAAGGAATAATATTAGCAGCTGGCCTTTCCTCAAGAGTCGGTGCTAATAAATTGATATTGGAAATTGACGGAATTACAATTATTGAAAGGTGTATTCTTTCTATGTATGACTACTGCACAAGGATTATAGTGGTCGGTGGTCATAATATAGATGAAATTTATTTTAGTACGAAAGACTATCCCAAGGTAGATTTAGTATATAATCAAGACTATCTGTCTGGGATGTTGAGCTCCGTAAAAACTGGTCTTAAGGTTTTAGCTGGGGATCGATTCTTTCTTACTCCAGGGGACTATCCAATGATTCATAAAGCTACTTACCAAGCTATGCTTAAGGTAAATGAAGATATAGTTGTGCCAGTATATAATAACAAAAAAGGTCATCCGGTGTTGATGAACACATATTTATCGGATGAAATTATAAATGATTTGCATATCAATTCATTAAGGGATTTTATTGAAAAAAAAGGGGCTACAACATTGGAGGTTGTAGACCCTGGTGTTTTATTTGATGTTGATACTATTAAGGATTATGAATTAATTAGAAGTGGATTTTAGTTATCCTTTTCAAACTCTAACACTTTACCTGTATAAGCATCTATTTCTATTTCATACTCATGTCCATCGGCAATAATTTCTATTTCATATTTTGGATCGTCATCATCATCGTCGTCATAATCATCTAATTCAAACTTAACAATTTTTCCATTTACCAAATCTAAAGCTATTTTTCTCGCTTTGGCTTCACCAATTAGTTGTTTGTTATCCTTGATATTTGCCTTACCGTCTCTTTCAAATTCTAATACTTTACCAGTGTAAGCATCTATTTCAATTTCATACTTATATCCATTGGCTATGATTTTAACTTCGTACTCTGTATCGTCGTCTCCATCATCATAATCGTTCAATTTGAACTCTACGATTTCACCATTTACTAATTCTAATGCTATTTTTCTTGCTTTAGCCTCACCAATTAATGTTTCGCTTTTATTGTTTCCATTGGACTTAAATATTTTGTCACCATTTTTATTATTATTGTTGTCTTTATTTCCATTTTTGTTATTGTCGTTATTCTTGTTTCCATTCTTGTTATTCTTGTCGCCATTCTTATTATTGTCTTTCATATTATCTTTATGATTATGATCATCGTCATCATCTTTATGATCATTTATGCCATTAACTCTATTTTCATTCTCATTATGTTTAGCTGTTCTCACAACTCTATTGAATAAACTTTGGGGAGCTATGTTCTTTGATTCAGCATATGCCATAAGTTCTCTTAAAGTCATATCAGCTATCTTTTCAAAATCCAAATCATCATCTAATTCACTAATTTTTTCTGCTACAATTTCTTTACTAGTCTTTTCTGAAATGTTTTCTTTAGGTATTGATTGATTCACAATTGTTGCTTCAATTTGTTTGTTTTCTAAATATGCAGTTATTGCCCTGTTTAATTTATTAACTATATCACTATTTGCACTATCGTCTTCAACTGTTATCATTACCAGATTATCTTTTCCACCAGATATATATCCTGTTAATACCATTAGATCAGCTAAATCTTCAATAGTGTTTTTAAGATCTTTGTTACCTATTTTGTAATCTTTAAGCATCTCTCTTGCATCATCATTTAGGGGGTTAACCTCTACTACCCTATTGAGTCTATTGGATACTATTTCAATACTTGGATTAACATCCATTCTCAATGCATATGATGGTTCGGTTAACTTAAAACCTCCAAATCCTATAGCTACTAATAATGCTATAGCTATAACCAATCCAAACTTATTATTTTTCTTCATTCTTACTTCCTCCTTATTGTTTATACTCAGTTAACCCATGAGCTCATGATTTTATTGCATCAATTTAAAATATATTTTAAAAACCCTACGATTTATCCATTAACAAATTCTAATGCTATTTATAACTAGCTTTATTTGCATTTGGGTTAGGTCTTTTATTGTTGTTTTTACTATTGTTTTTATTGTTACTTTTGTTCTTGTTATATTTTTTGCCTTTTTTATCCTCATCTTTGTCATCATCATTGTCATCATCATCGTCATCATCGTCATAATCATCATTGTTATCATTATCGACATCGTGGTGGTCATCATACCGAGGGATGACTATAGAAT
>JAAYGX010000105.1 GCA_012735585.1 Tissierella sp. | reverse complement strand
TTTCTTAAATATTAATCTATATTCATTAACTTCACGTTTTGCATTAATTGATTCCAGGAAATTAGCACACCTTATGTTTTCCTTTGGGAAGAAAAAAGTGTATTTAATTTTAACATCATTCAAATCTTTAACTTTCCCAAATAATAAGTTAGCAGCTAAATTATAGTCACATTGTTGAGAATCAATCAATAAAGTACAATCTGCATTGTTTCTTAATTCATCCATGTAATAATTTATAACTCCTACTAGCTTATTATTTTTCCAACAGGAAAATATACTACTGTTAGAAATTCCCTTCAAAAATTCCTCTCTTATGTAATTTTTACTTCTTGGACAAAATTGTGATGAGTTTTCTATGTTATTATTAAGTCTAAATGCAAATTCAACAAGTTCATCTATTTGTTCCTTGATACAATCTAAAATATAAATATCTTCTTTCCTATTTTTTAATACTCCATCCATACAATCTTCCCCTTTCATTAATTATTCCGAGATGTCCATTAGCTTTTATCTTCTTTCCACATGGGACAATTATTAATTTATCTCTCAAGAAAATAAAACTTTATGATATGTGGTCCCTCTTGTAAAATAATATTTAATTATCTCTTTCCTCGATTAAAAATATCGCAATAGATTGCCATGTTTATCAGTGATATAAGAGTCAATACGTGCAATATAATATGATATAAGTCAGTTATATATATGGTATTTGAAGGTATTAATTTTATAGTATCTGCAAAATAATCTATTTTCCCTTGATATAGACCAAATATGGTATAGTACCAATGGAATAAAAACTGGGTGATGAACCACATAAATAGCCATCCTGTATAATAAAATTATATTAGTCAATACTTTTTTCAATAACTATATAAGCCTGTCCCGAAATTATGCTATCTCCTACAGCACATGCAGATATATGCTTAACTTTCCAACCTTCTTCTAAATACTTGTTTACTATATCCAAACCATCATCTTCTCTTGCACCTATCGATTTCACATTACTCCTAACCCATATTACTTTCTCCATTGTTAAATTTTCCTCCTATATAATTTTTAAATATGTTTATTAAATAGACGTATTCCTTAATCATTGCGTATAACATAAATAATATTCATCAACCCTACTCTTTAAACAGGAATTTTACTTGTGGAATTGATTTGTCTCTGTTATCTTCATCAACTTTAATTATTTCTCCGCCCATCTTTTTGTAAAATTGTTGTGCGGACAAATTATATTTATTACACGATACAATGAACTCTATTACCCCCTGATTTTTTAATTCATTTCTTGCGAATTCAAATAATTTTGTTCCAGTTCCTTTACCTTGGCACTCTTTTGTTAAATACAACAAACCTATATCATGAGTATATTTATTAAAAGCTCTCATAATTTTACCGCAGCTCATATACCCTATAATTTGGGAATCATTTAAAACAACAAATAATCTTTGTGATTGTTGTTTTATCATATCCTTAAATTTATTTTCATTTAAATCAACATCATATTTAATAAATTTTTCATTTGGATAAATTCCTTTATAAGTAGTTTCCCATATTCTTCTTTTTAGCATTGATAAATCCCTACAATCTTCGTATGTTGCAAGACGAATTTTCATCTGCTATCACCTCTTTATTTCGTATAATCCTACAAATATCTGCCTTCACATTCTAATCAGATCATTAAGCAATTTTATCGTCTGTTTCACGATTAAACGAATCCGTAGTCTATGTTTTAGCTATAATAAATGGAATTTGATTATTTTTAAATAATCTGTACCCCTGTTTATTACATTCAACTTCTCTAGATGATTCTAGATAGTGGTAGGATAGACCTCCATCCCTAATTGCTGAGTATGGAACAACTAAATGTCCTACTTGAATGTCTTTCTTTAATACGCCAGCAGCACCACATACAATGGATTTTCCATCTAATTCTGTCTCCTATATAGGTAGTACAACTGTACATGTAATGAATTCACCAATTTTTTTAATCTTCCTGCACTTTCCATTTTTTTAATAACATCACTGAAGAATGTGATTACACAATACTCTGGAACATTTAGTTTTTTAATTACTTCCGAAGGCTCAATCTTCTTCAAAATATCTGTATATATTTTGAAAGCAACTGAAAATAGACATCGCTATATCTATAGAAACTACCATCTAATATCATTTCTTTCAATTCTTTTTTATTCACCCATTTAGCATCCTCTACTTCTTCCTTCTGTAATTTTATATCTATTAACTCAATGTCTTGCTTTACAACCCAAATATCAGTAAAATCGTTTTTACGTTTAATTCTCAAGGGTGATAACATAGAGTTCCTATTAATGTTTATTCCTAGCTCTTCTTTAACTTCCCTAAGGGCTGCTGTAATACTATCTTCTCCTACTATGGCAGAACCTCCTGTTGTTGCCCATATACCAGGAGCAAAGGCTAAATATTCTGGTCTTTTTTGAATCAATACCTCTCCCTTACTATTAATTATCCATATATGAACTACTAAATGATACTCGCCCGCTTTCAAGTCTTTACCCCTAAGAATAGTTCTACCTGGTATACTTCCATTCTCATCTAATATATCCCATGTCTCCATCTAACAAATCACCCTCCATAATATCTCCAATATTTGTTTAGATTTATCTACCTGATTGACGGCTAAAATTTCTTACAAAGAATTTCAAAGATATCTATTAATTTATCTCCTTTTGTTATTTATTACTTCTTTCCTAAATATAAGCATTCTACTTTTCTGATAAAACTCCTTCTTTTTCTAAAATAAATATCTAAAAGATAATAAAAAAAGAGCCTAGGCCCTTTATACTTTACAGACTGGTACAATCATAATATTATTAGTTTAAGGCTTTAATATTTCATTCCATTCCACTAACCGTATATGATTTCCACTAATATTATCAAAAGAAACATTATCGAATCTACTTAATTCTTCTCTAACTTTTTTTGACATCATTTGTACATCTTTATTCTTTGTTGCTGAAGTACCTTTTATACTTTCATACAAAGAACCATCATTAATAATAACGATAATCTCATCACTTCTATGTTCTTGTAGTCTTTTTAATAATTCTATAGTTGCCATATGTCCAACGATTGCTGGTTTCATATAATCCATTATTATGGAATCGGAATATATCTGTTCTTCATTCTTATAAATACGAAATCTAATTTCTATAGATTCTCCCTCGTAGGGTGTAGAAATCCATGTTAAATAAGCTTTTAT
Source organism: Tissierella sp. (assembly GCA_012735585.1). Classification (GTDB taxonomy): domain Bacteria; phylum Bacillota; class Clostridia; order Tissierellales; family Tissierellaceae; genus JAAYTL01. The sequence continues at coordinate 4,582 of JAAYGX010000105.1, read as the reverse complement.
CATTATATAACCTCCAAAATATTATTGTCTATTTTACCCTTCCAACAATTCCACTTTCAAGTAAAACCTTTATACCATGAGGATGTGTCGCAGAATTGGTAAGGATTTTCTTAACTACACCCTTGGTAAGAATACCACTAGTTTGGTGTTGTTTTTGAACAACTATTACAGTATCGCCAATATTAATATTACTTCTTTTTGTCCCATCCATTTTAAATCAAATCCTTTTATTATTATATACTTAAATCATCTATCTATATCTATCATCAATTAATTATATACTAAGTATATCCATCTTGTTAGTCTTTTTAATTTATCTACCTTAATATACAGATAAAATTTTCATTCTAAGCAATAAGCTTACACTTTATTCATAGTTTCTTCTAGTAATTTTATCCCCTCCGATAGTTATCCCAATCTACTTCCCTCGACTATGCACAAATACTTAACCCCTATTTTCCCCCTATGCATTATCGTTTTCGACACTAGTTAGCTTTTTCCATTTTCTGATTTTGGTTCTAAATGATTTAAATGGCGCTACTGTATTTATATGAATCCATTTCCAAATTGGCCAATTGACAGACGTTGATGAGGCCCATTTTCTTCCACCAGGATGAAATAATTCACTATTAGTGAAATTATTTTCTATTAGTTGTATTATCTGCTGTTCTGATTCCTGAAACATACTGCATAATTCTTGTAGACTATGTTCTTCATATCTTTTATAAAAGCCCTCATACAAACCACCAAGATTATTCCATTTGTAATTAGGATGTGGAGTTTTAACTGTTATTCCTTGTTGTTCCTGTTGCTCCCAATAAAGAATAAGATTTATCCATCCTAACTGGTAAGCTATCATCTGCGCAGGCGTTCGCTCTACACCTTCAATGAGTTTGTTTTTATCTACTTCTGGAATATCAGAAAACTCGTCAATAAATAATTTCGCTCGTTTCGAGATCTCATCAACCAATTCTTGCTTGTTCTTATATTCTTGCATTGCTGCACCTCTCTAAATTTCTGTTTATCCGATGATATAATCCTTACTGAATCTTTTCTTCTTTATTCCCTCACAAATATTGTTATTCTACTTATCTTACCAAACTCCTTCTTTTTTATAAAATTAAAGAAATAAAAAAACTACGAGCATTATTATTTTTTTATTGACATATATAGATTATCTATATATGATGTATGTATAGATAATCTATATATGTCAAGGAGGCTAAATATGACAATGAACAAAAATCTTTTATCAGGCAGCACCACAATGCTGATACTGAAACTTCTAGATGATAAAGATATGTATGGCTATCAGATGATTGATGAGCTATCTAGAAGGTCAGATGATACTTTTTCATTAAAGGCTGGTACTCTCTATCCACTTCTCCATAATCTTGAAGAACAAGAAATGATTGAATCCTATGAAGAATATGCTGAAGGTAATAGAATTAGAAAGTATTACAAAATCACTAAAAAAGGAAAAAAATTATTACTTGAACAAAGAAATGAATGGAATTTATATGCCGAAAAAATAAATAAGGTTTTAGAAGGTGGTGTAGAATTTGTCACAATATAATATGATTTACGAATACATAGAATCCGTATGTAACCAGATCCGGTGGAGAAAAGTCCATCCTATCATATCAAAGGAATTAAATGATCATATCATTGATCAGAAAGATGCATTTATTACACAAGGATTTGCTGAAGATATAGCACTGGATAAAGCAATTGAAGAAATGGGGGACCCGATTGTAGTTGGTAAAGAGCTTGATCTAACCCATAGGCCTAAACTGGAGTTAAGTATTATACTTTTCACTGGTCTAGCACTTCTTATGGGTGTCTTTCTACGATTTATCATGACTTCTGGTACACCTATGAATTGGATGATAAGGGAAAATATAATGCATATTGTAATAGGCATTGGTTTTATGATAGGTGTATATTTTCTAGATTACAGATTTATAGGAAGATACCCAAAACTTATTTTTTTAGCTTTCATTGTATCAATCTTAGGCATATCTATATTATCTTCAGGTCCAATGGTAAGATATGGTCAATATACTTATTTAAGTTATCTGTTGTTACTATTCCCTACCGCCTTTACAGGAATAATCTATTCCATGAGAAATAGGGGTTACACAGATATTATATTATCCGGATTAGCAGCTATAATACCAGTACTTTTAGTGTTTAGTCAAACACCTATGAGTAATATATTATTTTATTTATTAAGCTGTATGATCCTATTGACAATTTCTATTATAAGAGGCTTTTTTAATATCCATAGAAAGAAAGGTTTATTACTAATTTATATACCTACAAGTATTGTAACAATATCGATGGTTATATTTTCCATATGGAATCATCCTTATTATCTAAATAGAATACAAAATCTTATAAATCCAGCCCTAGATCCTTTGGGGGATGGTTATATGGCAAACCTAACTAGAGAAGTCATTAGCAATGCTAGATTTATAGGTGAGGGATTAGGAAGTAGTACTGGTGCTACGTTAGGCCAGATTCATACTGATTTCCTATTAACCTATGTAATACATCGGTTTGGATGGCTATTTTTCCTTATGATAGTGACTATATTAACCATTTTTATAGTACGTATCTTTATATTATGTACAAAGCAAAAAGGAATCTTGGGGAATTTAATATCCACGTCCATAATGATCACTTTTACAATTCAAGTAATTCGATATATAGCATTTAATTTAGGGATTCAAGTAATTTCTCCTTTAACATTACCCTTCATATCTTATGGTGGAACAGCCACTGTAATTAATATGATTCTTATGGGAGTATTGTTGTCTGTATTCAAATGGGGAGATTTAATTAAAAACAACTTAGAAAGATCTGTTTCTAATAAGACTTTATTTAGTTTTCAAGATGGAAAGATTATTATAGACTTAAAACATTAAAATTGATAGTAGGTATGAATTACAAAATAACGTCTAAGATTAGACGTTATTTTGTTATTTCAAGGTATCTACCCGGATAATCTAAAATGCATTTACAATTCTGTATTATATCTGCAGCTAATAAACCCATTACTGAATACTTTTTTGTTGGAAATATATCTCGATTTAATACCGATATATCATTTAAGCTGATAATTTGATCCTCTATAGTGATATCAATATTTTCAGCAACTAATACTTCCTCCTCAACAACACCATCAACTCCGGTAATAATGTCTGTTTTTACTTTCTTAGTCTTTAAAAATGGTATAAAATTTTGACTAAACATACTTTCCGTATTTCCTGTATCAAATCCAAAGAACATTGGTTTATTGTTGAATTTGGCTTCTATAATAGGCATATTATCCCAATCCAAATTCTTCTTTTTATTAACAGAATTCAATGATTTTTTCATAGTGAAAATTTTATTTTTTCCATCAATAGTCCATTTAAAATTCTGAATTATATCCCAACCTAAAAATCCATTTACTATTAAATTATTACCATTCTCATCTACCCCGAAGTCTAATCTCTCATCATCTACGGCCACTACGGTTATATTTTCTATTTGGGTGTTACCAATTTTAAGCGTACTGATAACACTCGTACTTAAAGAAACAAGCATATTTGAATTGCCCCCACCAACAACTGTATCTTCAGAAGGTGTCGCACCAATTAATTTAGATACAGATTTACTAATTACAGTTATTGACGCACCTGTATCAAAAACAAAAGGTATAATTTGCCCTTCAATGCTAACATCGATAAAAAATAGATTTTCAAACTTAGTTTTTGGCATCTCTATTATTTCTATTTCTTCACAATAATTTATCTTCATGGTTTGTAAATTCATGTCTCCATCATTCCTTATCTTTTCAACTCATAATACTTTAATATTTTATCCACACCTATTTCCACAAAACCTAGTTTTTCTAATACATGTTGACTTCTTTTGTTTCTTAATACTGTATCTGCATATATAGTATTTAAGTTTAAATGTTCAAAGGCATAATCAATCATTAATTTTATTGCTTCTGTTCCAAATCCTTGATTTTTATAATTGTCATTTGATAAATGAATACTTAGTGTGGCAATACCCCTTTCCTTGTCTATCTTCTTTAATTGTATTTCACCTATTACTTTATCATTGATACAAATAGCAAAGAATCTTCTCGTTTTATCGAGAACTTTTAAATTAAAATACTTATTAATCCAATTTTCATCGTAGGTATATTCTTTGTCCCACATATTATAATCTGCTACATAATCTTTCCAAAATTCATGACATCGCTCGATTGTATATGGTAGTAAAAATATGTTTTCTCCTATGATCTCCATTTTATCTCCCCTTTAAAAAACTATTATATAGTTCTTTTATTTGATCTATTTCATCAATTAGCTTTCCTCCTCCATCATATCGACAATTCACCCCTAATAGGCAAGTACTAATTAATATATTCATAAATTCCTCCTAGTATTTTAATTCTTTAGCTCGTTGCAGAACTCTGCAACTCGCATATTTACTGCATTTCAATCTATTGAAATGGCTGGATTCCCCCATTTTTGGGTATATATACAGTAACAAGGTGTGTATAACTCAAAAATATTTTGAA